>NZ_VCBQ01000012.1:0-72882 GCF_006386455.1 Paracoccus sp. FO-3
CGGCGAACAGCGCCGCCTCGGGGTCGGTGGGCACGCCCAGCGCCGGGCCGATGGCGGCGGTCGCGGCATGGCGCGCGGCTTGCGCGGCCCGCGCCGCCACCCTTTCGGGACTGTCGGTCACGCCCTTGACCAGTTCGGCGGGGGCCGGCGCCTCGGTCACGACCGGATCGTCGGCCAGCAGCATGAATTCGATGCGCCGGTTCGCCTCGCGCCCGGCATCGCTGTCGTTATCGGCGATGGGCCGGCTTTCGCCATAGCCCTTGGCGGTCATGTTGCGGGTGTCCATCCCGGCCTCGGTCATCGCCGCCAGCACCGCCTGCGAGCGGGCGCGCGACAATTCGGCGTTGAAACCCTCGGACCCCTGCGAGTCGGTATGGCCGCCGATCTCGATGCGGAAATCCGCGCAAAGCTTCATCGTCTCGGCCAGAAGCGCCAGGGTCGGTCCCGGATCGCCGGCGATGACGGATTTGTTCGGCTCGAAGCCGATCTCGGATTGCTGCATCGCCGCGTTCAGCCGGTCGACGCATTCGACGCCCGAGGGCAGGCCCAGGAGCGGGTCCATGCGCCGGTCGTAGCGGATCGCCAGCTCATAGCGCGCGCCCGCACCCAGCCGCTGCGCCAGCCGCGCCGCCGCCATGTCCGAGGCGGTCTGGCTGCCCGAGACACCGCTGATGCGCACCAGCTCGGGCGTCACCCTGGCCTCGCCGCGCACCAGCCCGTCCAGCGCCTCGAGCGCGGCGATGGCGCGCAGCGTCCAGCCCTCGGGGACCGAGGCATCGCTGCGCAGCGCGCTGTCCACCTGGCCGAAACGCGCCCGCGCCAGGCTTTCCACCGCGTCGCGCATCCGCTCGTCGGTGATGCGGCCGCGCAGGCTGACGCCGCCTGCATCGACCATGGCCGAGAACTCGGCCGGTCCCGCCTGGACCTCGCCGGGCTTTTCGTGCCGGGCGGCCAGCGTGAAGGCCGGGGGCAGCGCCGCCTCAAGCCGGCCCACCGTCTCGTCGAAGGCTGCCGCCGCGACCTCGGGGGGGGCAAGCAGCGCCACATCGGTATCCGAGATCGTGACCGAGCCCGCCCCCAGCGCCTCGACGGCGCGGATGGCAGGGACGGCGGCATCGGCCCAGCGCGGAGAGGGCGCGCCCAGGCCCAGCGTGCAAGGCGCCGCGTCCGGCACGCCGGCAGCGCGCCCGGCCTCCAGGATGCGGTCGCGCGCGCTTTCGGTGTCGGCGGCGCAGGCGTCGAAGCGGGCGCCCGCCCCGTCCTTGACGAAGCGCAGGGTAAAGGGCGCGATCACCGGCCGCGGCGCGGTGATGTCGGCGGTCAGCGTCACCGAGGCCGGCCTGGCGCGGTTCAGCGCCATCTCCAGGTCGCGTTTCTCGCGCGGGCTGTCGGCGATGGCGCGGACCGAGACCGCCCCGGCCGCGATCGAGATCTTGGCCCGCTTGGCCAGCTGCGCGGCCCTGAGGCCGAGGGCAAAGGCATCCTCCCAAGCCTCGGGAACCGGGTAGTCGGCGCTTTCCATCAGGTCCGAGACCTGGGCTACGCCGGTCTGGCGCTTCAGCCGCTCGACCAGCGCGGCGCGGTCCAGCGTCGCCGGGACCAGGCCGATGATCGAAACGCCCCGGTCGTTGCGCAAAAGCTCGATCTCGAAGGCGGGGGTGGCCAGTTCGGCGGCGGCGGCGACCTGCATCCGGTCGATCACCCGGCCGGCATCGACCACGGTTTCGGCGCGCGCGCGGGCGCGAAAACGCTGCACCTCGTCGGGCGCGATGCCCTCCAGCCGCACCTGCAGGCCGTCGGTGCTGACCTCTACCCATTCGTAATCGGCCAGGGCGGCGCGCAGATCCTGGGCCGAGCGGGTCTGGATGAAATCCGCGGCCGCGCGGGCGCCCAGGAACGACAGGCCGGCGGCCGCCGCAAGGGCGATCAGGCTGGCGACAAGAACAGGGCCACGACGCGCTTGCCGCTGGGGATGAGCCATCCGGGGAACCTTGGGACTGTTACCGACCCGCCGCATGTAAACCCTGCGCCGGGTTTTCGCAATCAGACCAGCCCCGCCAAGGCAAGAAACAGCGCAACCACCAGCCCGGCGTCGCGGTTGCTGCGAAACAGCCGCAGGCAGCCGGCGCTGTCGGTCATGTCGAAGCGCCACAGCTGCCAGGCCAGATGCGCAGCGAAACCGACCACGCCCAGCAGGCCGAAGGTCAGGCCCAGCCCCTGGGGCGCGGCCGCCATCACCGCCAGCCCCAGAAGCAGCACCGAGGCGGTGCCGAAGCCCGCCAGCCAGCGCGGCGTGTCGGCGCCGAACAGCCGGGCGGTGGACTTGACGCCGATCAGCGCGTCGTCCTCGGCATCCTGGTGGGCATAGATGGTGTCGTAGAAGATCGTCCAGGCGATGCCCGACAGATAGGCCAGCACCGGCGCCGGGGCCAGGTTGCCGGTATGCGCCGCCCAGGCCAGCAGCACGCCCCAGTTGAAGGCCAGGCCCAGGAAGACCTGCGGCCACCAGGTGAAGCGCTTGGCAAAGGGATAGACCGCCACCAGCGCCAGCGAGGCCACGCCCAGCGCGATGGCCGCACCCCCCAGCGTCAGCAGGATGGCAAGGCCGGCCAGCGACTGCGCCACCAGCCAGACCAGCGCCCCGCGGACCGTCACCTGCCCCGAGGGGATCGGGCGCGAGCGCGTGCGCGCCACCTTGTCGTCGATGTCGCGGTCGGTGATGTCGTTCCAGGTGCAGCCGGCGCCGCGCATCAGCACCGCGCCCACGCCGCAGGCCACGGCGATCCACAGGTCGCGCCATTCCGGCCCGTCGGCGATCATCGCCAGCCCGATGCCCCACCAGCAGGGCAGCAGCAAAAGCCAGGTGCCGATCGGCCGGTCGGCGCGCGACAGGCGCAGCCACGGCCTCCAGTCCAGCGGCGCATGGCGGTCCACCCAATTGTCGGGCGGCGCGTCGGCGACGGTGCTTGGGCCCTCTGGCGTCTGCCCCTCTGGCGTCTGACGGTCGGTCTGCATTAGGCTGCGCCCCATCATGGCGAAAATCAGACTGTTCATAGATCACCCGCTGGCCGAGGGACAAGGCGTCGAGCTGAATCCCGACCAGGCGCATTACCTTTCCTCGGTCATGCGGCAGGCCGCGGGGGACGAGATCCTGGTCTTCAACGGCCGCGACGGCGAATGGCTGGCGCGGATCGAACGCATCGCCAAGCGCGGCGGCGCGCTGGAGGCGCTGCGGCAAACCGCGCCGCAGCTGAACCCGCCCGACCTGTGGCTGGTCTTTGCCCCGATCAAGAAGGCGCGCACCGATTTCATCGTGGAAAAGGCGGCCGAGATGGGCGCCGCCCGCATCCTGCCCGTCCAGACCGACCATACCAATTCCGAGCGCATTCGCCAGGACCGCCTGCAAGCCCATGCCGTCGAGGCGGCCGAGCAATGCGGCGGCACCTATGTCCCCGAGGTCTGCGACCTGGTGCCGCTGTCGCGGCTGCTGGACGGCTGGGACGCCGGGCGGCGCATCCTGTGGGCGGACGAGGCGCTGGCAGGGCCGGCGCAGGTGCTGTCCGGCCTGCCGCGCGGCCCCTGGGCGATTCTCATCGGCCCCGAGGGCGGCTGGTCCGAATCGGAGCGCAGGCGGCTTTCGGCGATGGATTGCGTCACGCCCGTCGCCCTGGGCCCGCGAATCCTGCGCGCCGATACGGCTGCCGTCGCGTCACTGGCGCTTTGGCAGGCGGCCCTGGGCGACTGGCGCTGAACGATCCGGTCTGAAACGCGCAATCTTCCCGCTGGAAACCGGCTCCGCGCGGGAGAATATTGCACCGCAGCATGATTTCCAGGCCCTTGCCGCAAAAAGTCAGGAATTCCGGTCTCTTATGCACAAGCTGCATGGCAGAGATGCCGGTTTGTCCGTGGTTTTCGCAAACTGCCCGGCCTATATGCTGATGCATCAACGAAGCGCCCGATGAGCGGGCAATGATCTCAAGGTGAAAAACTATGTCGGCGATTGACACGAACCGCATCCATGGCGGGGCGGGCTCTATCGGTATTGGCTCGAAAATCTGGGCGACGCTGTCGGCCTGGAACGATGCGCGGGTGACCCGGAACGCGCTGAGCCGTCTTTCGGATCGCGAGCTGGACGATATCGGTCTGTGCCGCGGCGATATCGAACGGATTGCGCGCGCCCGCTAAGCAGCGGTTGAAGACGCGAAAACGGCTGCGGCAAGCCCGCAGACCCTTTCCCGGCCCGGATGGGCAAGACGAACAGGCGGCCCCGCAAGGCCGCCTTCAGTATTTTCGGCGGGGCGCTTGCGGCGATCAGCCGCGCCGGACGACCAGGGTGGACCATTCGCCCAGGTCGTCGCGCCGCTCCAGCGCCAACCCGCCCGCCGCATAGGCCGCGATCACCTCATCCGCCTGGGTGGCGAGGATGCCCGACAGGATCGCCCTGCCGCCCGGCGCGACATGGCGCGCCATGTCCGGCACCAGATCGATCAGCGGCTGCTTCAGGATATTGGCAAAGACCAGGTCGAAAGGCGCCGCATTCTCGATCAGCGGATGGTCGAAGCCCACCGCCTCGACGCATTCGACGCGCCCGTCCAGCCCGTTGGCGATGACATTGGCGCGGGCCACGTCCACCGCCTGCGGGTCGATGTCGCCGGCCAGCACGATCACCGGGAACGCCCGCGCCGCCGCCATGGCCAGGACCGCCGTGCCGCAGCCGACATCGACGATGCGCCGCGGCGCGGCGCCCTCTGCGATCATGCGGTCCAGCGCCAGCAGGCAGCCCTTGGTCGTGGCGTGATGGCCGGTGCCGAAGGCCATGGCCGCCTCGATCAGCAGCGCCTCGGCGCCCTCGGGCACCTTGTCGGCATCATGGCCGCCATGGACGAAGAAGCGCCCGGCCTCGACCGGCGTGAGTTCGCGCCGGACATGGGCGACCCAGTCCACCTCGGGCAGTTCCGAGACCGCGAAGGGCGGCGCGTCCCAGGCGGCGGCCAGCAGCGCCAGCCCCACCTCGTCCGGGGCCTCGGTGAAGTAAAGCCCCACCTCCCAGCGATCCGAGCCATCCTCGATCTCGAAGACGCCGCTGCCGACGGGCTCGGGGGTCAGATCCTCGCCCGCCTCGGCAAGCGCCTCGGCCGCCTCGCGGCCTTTGGTGTGGGTCAGCGCGGTCCAGGTCGCCATTCAATATCCCTCGGCTGTATCGGTCAGCGGGGCTTTGACACCCGTGCCGCGCAAGCCGCAATAGCCATTCGGATAACGGTCCAGATATTGCTGGTGGTCGTCCTCGGCCCGCCAGAAGGGACCGGCGGGGATGATCTGCGTGGTGATGTCGGGATAGCCCTGCACCGCCAGCCGGTTGCCGTAATCGGCCTTGGACAGTTCCGCCGCCGCCTTCTGGCTGTCGTTGAACACCATGACGAGCGAGCGGTATTGCGAACCCACGTCGTTGCCCTGGCGGTTGCCCTGGGTCGGGTCGTGGTTTTCCCAGAAGATCTGCAACAGCCGCTCATAGCTGACGCGCGAGCTGTCATAGACCACGCGCACCACCTCGGCATGGCCGGTGCCGCCGGCGCAGACCTGCTTGTAGCTCGGGTTCTCGGCCGTGCCGCCGGTAAAGCCGACCTCGGTCAGCCAGACACCCTCCTGCTGCCAGAACAGCCGCTCGACGCCCCAGTAACAGCCCATGCCGAAGATCGCCTGGTCATAGCCTTTCGGCATCTCGGCATCCAGCGGCCGGCCGAAGATCCTGTGGATGGGGGCGCTCATGGTGCAGTCCTTTCGCATGTCCTGCCGCATTAGGTAGGCGCGGCGGTTCAACCGTGCAACGCCGGAATGCGGGCGCGGGTTGCGGCCGGGGGCGCGCGTCGTGCAGATTGCAGGTCGATCCCCCTCGCAGGAGACCCCGATGCGACCCGGACCGCGAAACCTGATCACCGATGTCGCCGGCCTGCGGGTCGGCAATGCCCGCGACGACGCCCTGCGCTCGGGTGCGACGGTGCTGCTTGGCGAGGCGCCCTTCGCCTGCGGCTTCAACGTCATGGGCGGCGCCCCCGGCACGCGCGAGACCGAGTTGCTGGCCCCCGACAAGCTGGTGCAGGGGGTGGACGCGCTGGTGCTGTCGGGCGGCTCGGCCTTTGGCCTGGCCGCCTGCGACGGCGTCTCGGACGGGTTGCGCGCCATGGGCCGCGGCTTCGAGATCGGGCCGGTGCGGGTGCCCATCGTGCCCGGCGCCATCGTCTTCGACCTGCTGAACGGCGGCGACAAGGATTGGGGCGCCAACCCCTATCCCGGACTGGGCCGTGCGGCGCTGGAGGCCGCCGGGGCCGATTTCGCCCTGGGCAGCGAGGGCGCGGGCACCGGCGCGATGACGCATCGCTGGAAGGGCGGGCTCGGCTCGGCCTCGGCAGTGCTGGAGGGCGGCATCACCGTCGGCGCGCTGGTGGTGGTGAACGCGCTGGGATCGGTGACGGCGGGCGAGACCCGGCAGTTCTGGGCCGCACCCTGGGAGCTGGGGGACGAATTCGGCGGGCTGGGCCTAGCCGGCCCCTACCCGGCCGGCCATGAGCCAAGCCCGGCGAAACGGCTGGGCGAGGCCACGACCATCGCCATCGTCGCCACCGATGCGGCGCTCGACAAAGCCGGGCTGACCCGGCTGGCGACGGCGGCGCAGGACGGCATGGCCCGCGCCATCGTGCCCAGCCACACGCCCTTCGACGGCGACCTGGTCTTTGCCGTCTCGACGGGGGCCAGGCCCCTGCCCGATCCGGCGCTGACGCCGTTCCTGCTGGGCCATGCCGCCGCCTGCACGCTGGCCCGCGCCATCGCGCGCGGCGTCCATGCGGCAAGCCCGCGGCCGGGCGACCTGCAACCCTGCTGGCGCGAGGGGTAATTCCGCCAGCAGGGCGAATCGAAGGGATCAATCCGCCGGGCGCCTCGTCGCGCCCGCGCCGGTCAGAACCAGATGCGGTCGCTGAAGACGTATTGCACGATCCGGTCGCGGGTCAGGCCCATCTTGGCCAGTTCGGCGTCGGATTTCGCCTTCAGAACCTCGATCTCGGCGCGGCGCGACTGCTGGCGGATATAGGCCTCGGTCCCGCGCGCCAGCCAGTCGCGAAAGCCGGAATACAGCGCCGCGAGACTGATCCGAGGACGATTGCTTGCAATGATAGCCATGGGAAACCCTTTCGGTATTGGCGAATGGTTTCCTCCCCTGCCGTCCAATCTAGGGCGGTTTCGCCCAGCCCGCCATGGCATCTTTTGCAACGCTGCATTGCAGCATGGGCGTGGCCGGCCACGCGACGCAAAGGCGGTCGGCCCGGCATGGCCGGCGCCGCCCGGCGCAAGGCTTGCGCCCGGCCCACCGCAGCCCGGCGGAATCCGTCGGCCGAACGGAATGCGCTTTCCCCCAAGGGCTTCGGCCATTATACGGTTCGCGGCATTCATGACCGCAAGGGGTAAGCACAATGGCCAATGTGGTGGTCGTCGGCGCGCAATGGGGCGACGAAGGCAAGGGCAAGATCGTCGACTGGCTGTCGGAACGCGCTGATGTGATCGCGCGCTTCCAGGGCGGCCACAACGCCGGCCACACGCTGGTCATCGGCAACCAGGTCTTCAAGCTGTCGCTCCTGCCCTCGGGCATCGTGCGCAAGGGCAAGATGGCGGTCATCGGCAATGGCGTGGTGCTGGACCCCTGGGCGCTGTTTTCGGAAATCGACAAGCTCGCCGCGCAGGGGGTCGAGATCTCGCCCGCCAACCTGATGATCGCCGAGAATACGCCGCTGATCCTGCCGCTGCACCAGGATCTCGACAAGCTGCGCGAAGAGGCCGCGGGCGCCAGCAAGATCGGCACCACCGGCCGCGGCATCGGCCCGGCCTATGAGGACAAGGTCGGCCGCCGCACCATCCGCGTCGCCGACCTGGGCGACGAAGAGACGCTGGATTCGCGCCTCGACCGCCTGCTGGCCCATCACGACGCGCTGCGCCAGGGCCTGGACGCCGCGCCCATCGACCGGGCGGAACTGCGCGCAAAGCTGCTGGAGATCGCGCCGAAGCTGCTGCAATACGCCCAGCCGGTGTGGAAGGTGATGAACGACTACCGCAAGGCCGGCAAGCGCATCCTGTTCGAGGGCGCGCAGGGCAGCCTTCTGGACATCGACTTCGGCACCTACCCCTATGTGACCAGCTCGACCACCATGTCGGGCATGGCGGCCAGCGGCACCGGGCTCGGCCCCTCGGCGATTGGCTTCGTGCTGGGCATCGTCAAGGCCTATACCACCCGCGTCGGCGAAGGCCCGTTCCCGACCGAGCTCGACGATGCCGACGGCCAGCGCCTGGGCGAGCGTGGCCATGAATTCGGCACCGTCACCGGGCGCAAGCGCCGCTGCGGCTGGTTCGACGCGGTGCTGGTGCGCCAGACCTGCGCCATTTCCGGCGTGGACGGCATCGCGCTGACCAAGCTCGACGTGCTGGACGGGTTCCAGACGCTCAAGATCTGCACCGGCTATCAGGTGGACGGCCAGCATTACGACCACCTGCCCACCGCCGCCTCGCTGCAGGCCAGGGCGACCCCCGTCTACGAGGAGATGGAGGGCTGGCAGGAATCGACCCAGGGCGCGCGCAGCTGGGCCGACCTGCCCGCCAATGCGATCAAATACGTCCGCCGCATCGAAGAGCTGATCCAGTGCCCCGTCGCGCTGCTCTCGACCTCGCCCGAGCGCGACGATACCATCCTCGTGACCGACCCCTTCGCGGACTGACCCGGACAGGACATGGACCTCAAGACGCGCAAACGCTGGTCGCTGGTGATCCTGCTGGTCGGGCTGCCGCTCTATATCGTGGTGGCGGTCAGCCTGGTGAACTGGATGGACCGGACCTGGGGCCGCCAGCCGATCCTGGTCGAGCTTGCGGTCTATGTCGCCCTGGGCATCCTCTGGGCCCTGCCCTTCCGCAAGGTCTTCACCGGCATCGGCAAGGGCGAATGAGGCTCAGCAGCGCCCGCCCGGTCACGCTGATCGGCGGGGCGCCGGTCGGCCGCGCCGACCTCGACCTGGCGCTGCGGCTCGCGCCGGTGGTGGCCGCCGCCGACAGCGGCGCCGATACCGCGCTCAGTCACGGGCTGATGCCGGCGGCGGTCTGGGGCGATTTCGACAGCATCTCGGCCCGCGCCCGGTCCGAGATCCCCCTGGCGAACCAGCACCCCATCGCCGAACAGGACAGCACCGATTTCGAGAAATGCCTGTCCAACCTCGACGCGCCCTTCGTCGTCGCGCTCGGCTTCTCCGGCGCGCGCCACGACCATTTCCTGTCGGCCCTCGGCGTCATCGCCCGCCGCATCGGCCCGCCCTGCCTGCTGGTCGCCGGCGAGGACGTGATCACGCTCGCGCCCCCGCGCCTCGCGCTGGACCTCGCGCCCGGCACGCGGGTCTCGCTCTTCGCGATGGCCCCGGCCAGCGGCCGCTCCTCCGGGCTCAAATGGCCCCTCGACGGGCTCGCCTTCGCCCCCACCGGCCTCAGCGGCACCTCGAACGAGGCCACGGGCCCGGTCACGCTGGAATGCGAGGGCCCGATGCTGCTGATCCTGCCGCGCTCGGAACTGCCGACGCTCGCGCGCGCGTTCTGACGGCTTCCACCGTTTCCCAAATACCCGTTCCCAGGCGCCAGGCGGGTGCTTCTCTGTTCCCCAAATACTCCTGCGACCGCGCCGTTGAACGCCCCCGGATCCGCGGGCCCATAACCTCGCGCAACCCGTCGCCGACAGGGTCCACCGCGCATCTGGGCCGCTTCGTCAAGACCGGCAGCCGCCGGCAGGTCTTCAAGAACCCGCAGCACCCCCATAGCCGGCGGCTGATCGCGGCCCATCCCCTCGCCGATCCATCCCGTCGGGCACCTGCCGCCGCCCCCGGTCCATCGCGAGATGGAGCCATCTGGTGCCGGCCGGGCCGGCAACGTCTGGTTGAACGCCCTGTTGCGGGATTGTCACAAGCCGGCACAAGCCCTTGCCGGCCGCCGACTCTGCTTGATCGCCGGCCCTCGCGGCGGGAATAGCGGGCATATCAGCCAGCCATGCGCCAGTCAGCACCCGAACCCTATCGGATGGCTTGCCATGACACATCGACCCCTGATCCCCTTCGCCGCGCATGCGCGGCTGACGACGGCGCTTTCCGCCGGCATCCTGGCGCTTCTGGCCAGCCCGGCCATGGCGCAGGAGACCGAGGAAGGCACCGCCGGCACCGTCACCCTGGACGAGGTGACGATCACCGCCGCCCCCGGCACCCAGACCGAGGGCACCGAAAGCTGGACCACGGAATGGATGCGCTCGGCCACCGGCCTGGTGCTGAGCCAGAAGGAGACGCCGCAATCCACCAGCGTCATCACCGACGCGCAGATGAAGGACCGCAACATCACCACCGTCGCCGAGACGATGGACGCGGCGACCGGCATCACCGTGCAGGCGTTCGAAAGCGACCGCATCAACTACTATTCGCGCGGCTTCTACATCGACGCCTACCAATATGACGGCGTGCCCGCACCGCGCAACGGCGCCTGGACCTTTGGCGACAACAACACCGACATGGCGCTTTACGACCATGTCGAAATCGTGCGCGGCGCCACCGGGCTGATGCAGGGCGCGGGCGAGCCGGGCGCCTCGATCAACTTCATCCGCAAGCGCCCGACCGAGGAGTTCCAGAACCAGGCCGCCGTCTCGCTGGCCTATCCCAAGGGCGCGCGCGCCGAATCCGACGTGTCGGGGCCGCTGAACGACACCGGCAGCGTGCGCGGCCGGCTGGTCAGCGTCGTGGACAGCCGCGACGGCATGCTGGACGGCTATCACAAGGACAAATATGTCCTGTTCGGCGCGCTGGACGTGGACCTGGGCGAAAGCACGCTGCTGAGCACCGGCCTTACCTATCAGAAGTCCAAGGCCGACAACGTGACCTGGGGCGGCCTGCCGCCCTATTATGCCGATGGCGGGCTGATCGACTGGGACTGGGGATCGACCCTGGGCGCGGACTGGACCTATGTCGATACCGAGCGGACCGAGGCCTTCGCCTCGCTCGAGCACGAATTCCAGAACGGCTGGACAGCGCGCGTGGTCGCCACCCATATCCGCAGCGAGGCGGACATGGAGCTGGCCTGGATCACCGGCGCGCCCGACCGGGAAACCGGCCTTGGCCTCAGCCCCTGGGCGGCGAAATACAATGGCACCACCAAGGTCTCGTCGCTGAACGCGGTGCTGAACGGCGACTTCCAGGCCTTCGGTCGCGACCACCAGTTCGTCGTCGGGGCCATGGCTTCGGATTTCAAGAGCAACTACTACGGCCACGCGGTCGATCTGGACACGCTGGCTCCGGTCGGCAATGTCTTCGACTGGGACGGAAGCTATCCCCGCCCCGGCTTCTCGGACGAGGTGACCAGCAGCTGGACCAGCAAGCAGCGCCAATACGGGCTCTATGCCACCACCAAGATCCAGGTCGCCGAGCCGTTCTCGGTCATCGCCGGCGCCCGCGCCAACTGGTGGAAGGGCACCGAGGGCTCGCTGGGCAGCCCGACACATGAATACAGCTATAGCGGCGAGATCACGCCCTATCTCGGCTTCACCTACGACCTGAACCCGACCTATACCGCCTACGGCAGCGTCACCAGCATCTACAAGCCGCAGATCGCCCAGGACATCAACGGCGACTACCTCGACCCGACCTATGGCTGGAACTACGAACTGGGCGTCAAGGCCGACCTGATGGGCGGGGCGATGTATGCCTCGGCGGCGATCTTCAAGACCGACCAGAAGGACGTGGCGAACTGGGTGGGCTATGACGAGACCCGGTTGCGCGACATCTACGAAAGCATCGACGGCACCACCACCCGCGGCTTCGAGCTTGAGGCGGCGGGGGCGATCAACGACCGCTGGAACGTCTCGGCCGGCTACACCTTCCGCACCTCGAAGGACAAGGACGGCAACCGCTTCGCCGCCGACCAGCCCAAGCATACGCTGAAGCTGGCGACCGACTATCGGCTGGCGGGCATGTTCGACGACAAGCTGACGGTGGGCGGGGCGATGCGCTGGCAAAGCGGCACCGACAGCATGGATTTCGACACGGATGTCAACGTCAACGTGCATCAGGGCTCCTATGCCGTCTTCGACCTGAACGCCTCTTACCAGGTGACGGACAAGACCGAGCTGACGCTCAGCGTGAACAACATCCTCAACGAGAAATACTATGCCACGACCGGCTTCTACGACACCGTGGTCTATGGCGACGAACGCAGCGCCGAGCTGACGCTGCGGGCGAAGTTCTGAACGGGGCGGCCGGCTCTCCGGCCGGCACCCCCCGGATATGGCCGTCATGGCGAAAACCCCGGCAGGTGCCGGGGTTTTTTCGTTTCCTCCCCGGCGCGCGCGGGGCGCGGGCGCCCGCACGGCCTTGCGGCGCTTGGCGAAAGGCGTAACCTGCGGGCCGAAGGAGATCGTCCATGCCCGTCAAGAACCGCTTTGCCGAATTGCTGCCCGAGATCACCGCCTGGCGCCGCGACTTTCACCAGAACCCCGAACTCGACTACCAGGTCCACCGCACCGCCGGCCGCGTGGCCGAGCTGCTGCGCAGCTTCGGCCTGGATGAGGTCGCCGAGGGCGTCGGCCGCACCGGCGTGGTCGGCGTCATCCGGGGCCGCAGCAATGCCAGCGGCCGGGTGATCGGGCTGCGGGCCGACATGGACGCGCTGCCGATCAACGAGCAGACCGGGGCGGAATACGCCTCGAAGACGCCGGGGGTCATGCATGCCTGCGGCCATGACGGCCATACCGCCATGCTGCTGGGCGCGGCGAAATACCTGGCCGAGACGCGCAATTTCGACGGCACCGCCGTGGTGATCTTCCAGCCCGCCGAAGAGGGGGGCGCGGGCGGCCTCGCCATGGTCCGGGACGGGCTGGTCGAGCGCTGGGGCATTCAGGAATTCTACGGCATGCACAACATGCCCGGCTATCCGGTGGGCAGCTTCGCCATCCGCGAGGGCGCGATGATGGCGGCCGCCGACCAGTTCGACATCGTCATCACCGGCAAGGGCGGCCATGCCGCCAAGCCGCATGAGGCGGTCGACACCATGCTGGTCGCGGCGCAGGTCATCGTCTCGCTGCAATCCGTCGTCGCGCGCAATGTCGATCCGCTGAAAAGCGGCGTCGTCTCGGTCTGCGTGGTGCAGAGCGATTCGACCGCGCATAACGTCATCCCGCAGGTGGTGAAGCTGAAGGGAACCGCCCGCAGCCTGGCGCCAGAGGTGCGCGACCAGCTGGAGGAGGGCATCAGGCGCGTCGCCACCCATACCGCCGCCGCCTTCGGCGCCATGGCCGAGGTCACCTATGAGCGCGGCTATCCGGTGACGATGAACCATCCCGAAGCGACAGGTTTCGCGGCCGAGGTCGCACGGCAGGTGGCGGGCGCGGTGGACATGGAAATGGAGCCGCTGATGGCCGGCGAGGATTTCAGCTACATGCTGAACGAACGCCCCGGCGCCTATATCTTCGTCGGCAACGGCGACACGGCGATGGTGCATCACCCGGCCTATGATTTCGACGACAATGCGATCCCGGCCGGGTCGAGCTGGTATGCCGGGATGATCGAGGCGCGGATGCCGCTGCCGGCGTGATCGTCGCGCCGGGGGTTTCACACCCCCGGACCCCCGTGGGATATTTGGGCACGAAAGAAGCAGGGGCCGTGAGGCCCCCTTGCCGTTTCAGAAGTGGATGGCGCGGCCATAGGCCGAGAGCGTGGCCTCGTGCAGCATCTCGGACAGCGTCGGGTGCGGGAAGACCGTCTCCATCAGCTCGGCCTCGGTGGTTTCCAGCGTGCGGCCGACGACATAGCCCTGGATCAGCTCGGTCACTTCCGCGCCGACCATGTGGGCACCCAGCAACTCGCCGGTCTTGGCGTCGAAGACGGTCTTGATCAGGCCCTCGGGCTCGCCCAGAGCGATGGCCTTGCCATTGCCGATGAAGGGGAAGCGGCCGACCTTGACCTCATGGCCCGCGGCCTTGGCCTTTTCCTCGGTCAGGCCGACCGAGGCCACCTGCGGGTTGCAATAGGTGCAGCCGGGGATCGAGTTCGGCTTGATCGGATGCGGGTGCTGGCCGGCGATCAGTTCCGCGACCATGACGCCTTCATGGCTGGCCTTGTGGGCGAGCCAGGGCGCGCCGGCGACGTCGCCGATGGCATAGAGCCCGTCCACGCCGGTGCGGCAATATTCGTCGGTGACGACATGGGTGCGGTCGATCTTGGCGCCCAGTTTTTCAAGGCCGAGGTTTTCCACGTTGCCGACGATGCCGACGGCCGAGATCACCGTGTCGAATTCATGCGTCTCGGTCTTGCCGCCGGTCTCGATATGGGCGGTGACCTTGCCCTTTGCGCGGTCCAGCTTCTTGACTGCCGCCTTTTCCAGGATCTTCATGCCCTGCTTGACGAATTGCTTCTTCGCCAGGGCCGAGATTTCCGCATCCTCGACCGGCAGCACGCGGTCCATGACCTCGACCACGGTAGTGTCGGCCCCCAGCGTGTTGAAGAAGCTGGCGAATTCGATGCCGATGGCGCCCGAGCCGATCACCAGCAGCTTTTTCGGCATCCGCGGCGGCTGCAGGGCGTGCTTGTAGTTCCAGACCAGGTCGCCGTCGGGTTCCAGCCCCGGCAGTTCGCGGGCGCGGGCGCCCGTGGCCAGCACGATGGATTTCGCGGTCACTTCCTCGGCGCCCTTGTCGGTCTTGACGCTGATCTTGCCGGGGGCGATCAGGCTGGCCTCGCCCATGATGACGGTGACCTTGTTCTTTTTCAGCAAGTGGCCGACGCCGCCGGCGAGCTGCTTGGCCACGCCGCGCGAGCGTTGCACCACGGCACTGAGGTCATAGCCGATCTTGTCGGCGGAAAGGCCGAATTCCTTGGCGCGGTGCATGAGGTGAAAGACCTCGGCCGAGCGCAGCAGCGCCTTGGTCGGGATGCAGCCCCAGTTCAGGCAGATGCCGCCCAGATGCTCGCGCTCGATACAGGCCACCTTGAGGCCCAGCTGCGCGCCGCGGATGGCGCAGACATAGCCGCCAGGGCCGGAACCGATCACCACCATGTCGAAGCTTTGCGCCATGGGAATCCCCCTCTCAGAAAAGATAGTTCAGCGTTAAACCAATTTTCAGACGTCAGCAAGCGACAGCTTGCCCGCGACCAGCGCGCCATAGCCGCCGGCCTCCATGACGCGGATTTCCGCCGGCGTGGGCACGCGATTCAGCGCCGCGTTGCGCCAGGGGAAGCGGCCGAATTTCGCGATGGTGTCGCGGTGCAGCTCGGCATGGCGCAGGTTCTCGCCCGGCATGAACTCGGCGAACAGGGCCACCGCGCGCTCCTGGTCCGCCGGATCCTCGGAATGTTCGAAAGGCAGGTAGACGAACTGCCGGGCAGGCGGTTCGATGCGCAGGTGCAGGCCGCTGTCGACCGCCTCGCGGGCCAGGCTGCGGGCCAGGGGATCGGTGGCGAAGGCGCGGGCGTCCTCGCGGAACATGTTGCGGGGGAACTGGTCGGTCAGGATCAGCCCGGCCAGCATCCCCTCGGGCGTGGCGGCCCAGCCGGGCACCAGGTCGGCGGCGCGTTCCCAGGCCGGCCGGAAGCGCCGGCGGACGGTTTCGTCCAGCGCGTCCGAGCGCTCATACCAGCCCTTCTCGCCGACCTCCTCGAGCCAGAAGCGGTTGATCTCCTCGGGTGTCGCGGTGTCGGTCATGGCCTTGCCCTCCGTTTTGACCGATGGTCGCAGAGCCGGGGGCGGGTCGCAAGCCGTTCAGGCGGGTTTGTCGCCGTCGTCGGAACTGGCGGTTTCCAGCGCCGCCTCGACCGCGACGGGGGTGGCCGAGGGGGCGATGACGGCGAAGCTCTGGTCCAGGACCGGGGTCGGGCGGCGGGTGCGGCGCCAGCCGGCATAGAAGGCCAGCATCGCCAGGAGCAGGCCGATATAGACCCAGAACCCGTCCGGGCCTAGCAGAGACATCAGCCAGCCGGTGATCAGCGGCCCGGCCATGGCGCCGACGCCGTTGATGAACAGCAGGCCCGCCGATGCGGCGGCCATGTCGCTTTGGTCCAGGAAGTCGTTGGTATAGGCCAGAAGCAGCGAATAGACCGGATTGGCCACGCCGCCGATCAGCGCCGCGGCCAGCAGCAGGCCCCAGATCCCCGGTTGCAGCGTCACCGTGGCCAGGCTGACCACCGCGCCCAGCACCGACAGGCCCAGCACGATGAAGCGCCGGTCGCCGTGGTCCGAAAGCCAGCCGATCGGATATTGCAGCAAGAGCCCGCCGGCATAGATCGCCGCCACGAAGGCCGAGATCTCGCGCACCGAGAGCCCCTTGGTCGAGCCCCAGACCGAGGCCATGCCGAACAGCGCCGAGAACACCCCGCCCATCAGGAAGATGCCGATGCAGCCCAGCGGCGAGGCGCGGAACAGGCTGCCGAAGCTCATCCGCTTCAGCGTCGAGAATTGCGGCGCGGGCTGGGTCGAAAGCAGGATCGGCAGGAAGGAGAAGCTGACCAGCACCGAGGGGATCACGAACAGCAGGTAGCCCGCCGGGTCGGCCGTGTTCATCAGGAACTGCGCCGTGATGATGCCCAGCATCTGCATGATCATATAGGCCGACATGGCCTGGCCGCGGTTCTCGTTGGTGGTGCCGGCGTTCAGCCAGCTTTCCGCGGTGATGTAGACCCCCGAGAAGCAGAAGCCGATCAGCAGCCGCATCAGCGCCCAGGCGATCCAGTGCGGCGCCGCCGCATAGAGGATCAGCACCGACGAGATCAGCGAGCCGAGCGCGGCGAAGACCCGGACATGGCCGACCTTGCGGATCAGTTCCGGCACCACGCGCGAACCCAGCAGGAAGCCGCCGAAATAGGCGGCCATCACCACCGACATCTGGGTGGTCGAGATGTTCTCGATCTTGCCGCGGATGCCCAGCAGCGTGCCCTGCATCCCGTTCCCGACCATCAAGAGCAGGATGCCCAGAAGCAGCGGCCAGGTGGTGCGCAGGACGGTCAGCATCACGGATCCTTCGGAATCAGCAGGGAGGCGTCGCCATAGCTGAAGAAGCGATAGCCCGATTCCACCGCGTGATGATAGATGCCGCGGATGCGGTCCTGGCCCATCAGGGCGCTGACCAGCATCAGCAGCGTCGATTTCGGCAAGTGGAAATTGGTTATCAGCGCATCCGTCACGCGAAAGCGATAGCCGGGATAGATGAAGATTTCGGTAACGCCCTGGAACGGATGCACGATTCCGTCCTGGTCGGCGGCCGATTCGATCAGCCGCAGCGCCGTGGTGCCGACCGGGATCACCCGCCCGCCCTGGGCGCGGGTGGCGTTGATCGCGGCGGCCGCCTCGGGCGTGACCTCGCCCCATTCGCCGTGCATCTTGTGCGTCGTCACGTCCTCGACCTTGACCGGCAGGAAGGTGCCGGCGCCGACATGCAGGGTGACATGGGCGAAGCGCACGCCGCGCGCCGCCAGCTGACCGAGCAGGGCGTCGTCGAAATGCAGGCTGGCGGTCGGCGCGGCAACGGCGCCCGAGCGCCGCGCCCAGACGGTCTGGTAATCCTGACGGTCGGCATCGTCCGGGGCGCGCAGCGCGGCGATATAGGGCGGCAGCGGCATGGCGCCGACCTGGGCCAGCGCGGCGTCGAACGCCGCGCCCGTCGCGTCGAAGCGCAGGGTCAGCTCGCCTTCGGAAATCCCCGCCACCTCGGCCGACAGCGCCTCGCCAAAGCGGATCACCTCGCCGGGCTTCAGCTTGCGCAGCGGCTTGGCCAGCGCCTTCCAGCCATCGGCCGCGGGCTCCAGCAGCGTGACCTCGACCTTCGCCACCGCCTCGCCCTGCGGGGTCGGGCGCGCGCGGGTTCCGGTCAGCCGCGCCGGGATGACCTTGGTGTCGTTCAGCACCAGCAGGTCGCCCGGCCCCAGCAGGTCGGCAAGGTCGCGCACGTGCAGGTCGCGAATCGAATCGCCCAGGGCCAGCAGCAGCCGCGCGGCGGTGCGCGGCCGCGCCGGGCGGGTCGCGATCAGCCCTTCGGGCAGGTGAAAGTCGAAATCGTCCAGCTTCATGGGCTTAGGTTCTGTCCGGGCCGCCGAGGGGCGTCAAGGCAGGCGGTCATCACAAAGTGAAAAACTCGGGCTTTACTTATCCGAGGGAATGAGTAAGTTTTGGCCAACCGAGGTGAGTAAATGATCGTCTGCCACTGCACCCAGATTTCCGACCACGACATCAAGGCCGCGATTGACTGGATGCGTGCCGCCGACCCCGAGACGATCATCACCCCTGGCAAGATCTACCACGCACTCGGCAAGCGGGCCGATTGCGGGGGCTGTATGCCATTGTTTCTGGACACCATGCGCGGATGCGATAATCTGGCTGTGCCCCCGATCCTGCGGGGGCTGAAAGCCAACCGCACAGGGGTAAGCCATGAAGGGCGACGCAAAGGTCATCGAGTATCTCAACGCAGCGCTACGGTCTGAACTCACCGCGGTCAGCCAGTACTGGTTGCATTATCGCCTGCAAGAGGACTGGGGTTACGGCAAGATCGCCGACAAGTCCCGCGGCGAATCCATCGAGGAAATGCATCATGCGGACCGCCTGATCCAGCGAATCATCTTCCTGGAAGGCCATCCCAACCTGCAAAAGCTGGATCCCCTGCGGATCGGCCAGAACCTCAAGGAAACGCTGGAATCCGACCTGGCGGCCGAATACGACGCCCGCACGCTTTACATCGAGGCGCGGGAATATTGCGACAAGGTCGGGGATTACGTCAGCAAGAACCTGTTCGATTCGCTGCTGACCGACGAAGAGGGGCATATCGACTTCCTCGAAACCCAGCTGGGCCTCTACGAAGAGATCGGCGCGCAGAACTACGGCCAGCTCAACGCCAAATCCGCCGACGAGGCGGAATAGGGCCCTGGACCGGGGGGTCTTTGCGGCCCCCTTCGATCCCGGCTCAGCCCAGCCAATCGGCGGCCAGCCCCGGCAGGTCGTCGAAATGCGCCAGCATCGCCTCGGGCGCCAGCCGGCGCAGCGCCTCGCCCTCGGGGCCAAAGGCGACCAGGGCCACCCGCACGCCGGCGGCGGCGGCGGTCCTGCGGTCGGTTTCGGTGTCGCCGACCAGGAAGGATTGCGCCACCATGCCGCCCGCGGCCTCGACCGCTGCGGCATAGGGTCGCGGGTCGGGCTTGCGCACCGGCAGCGTGTCGGCGCCGATCATCGCGGCAAAGCGGTCGCGGATGCCCAGTTCGCGCAGCAATGTCTCGGCCAGGGCCTCGGGCTTATTGGTGCAGACCGCAAGGCGGTGGCCCGCCGCGGCCAGCCGGTCCAGCGCAGCCTCGGCGCCGGGGTAAAGCCGGGTATGGACGGCGATCGCCTCGCCGTAATGGGCCAACAGGCGCGGATAATCCTCGTCCTCGGCGCCGGGCGGCAGCAGCCTGTCGCCGGGCAGGCGGCCATAGCCGGCGCGCAGCATGGCCCGGCCGCCGTGAAAGGCGATCAGCGCATCCTCGACCGGGTCCAGCAGCGCGCCCAGGCCGCGCGCCGCAAAGCAGGCATTGGCCGCCGCGATCAGGTCGCCCGAGGTATCGGCCAGCGTGCCGTCCAGATCGAAGACCACCGTTCCCGCCATGCTGTAACCTTCCGTCAAGATGTTTGATCTGCCGGGGTCTTTCCCGGCTGCCGCCCTCTAGGTAGAACGCCCGGCAAGGATAAGGAACAGGCAAGAGGGCAGAGATGACCGATAAACCCGTCGCGCTGATCGTGCTGGCCGCCGGACAGGGCAGCCGCATGCAGTCGGACCTGCCCAAGGTGCTGCACCGGCTGGGCGGCCTGCCGCTGGTCGCCCATGCGCTTGCCGCCGGCCGGACGCTGGAACCCGAGGCGGCGGTCGTCGTCGCCGGCCATGGCGCCGAGGCGGTGGCCAAGGCCGTGGCCAAGCTCGACCCCGAGGCGCAGATCGCCCTGCAGCAGGAACAGCTGGGCACCGCCCATGCCGTCAGCCAGGCCCTGCCGGCGCTGGAGGGTTTCGCGGGCCGGGTGATCGTGCTTTACGGCGACACCCCCTTCATCGGGCAGGAAACGCTGGCAAGCCTTGCCGCCCATCCCGCCGATGTGGTGGTGCTGGGCTTCGAGGCTGCCGACCCCGGCCGCTACGGCCGCCTCGTCACCGGCCCCGAGGGGCTGGAGCGGATCGTCGAATACAAGGATGCCGACGAGGCGACGCGGGCGATCCGCCTGGTCAATTCCGGCGTGCTGGCGGCGGATGCGGCCTTGCTGCGCGAATTCCTGCCCCGGATCGGCAACCGCAATGCGGCGGGCGAATATTACCTGACCGACATCCCCGGACTGGCCCGCGCCGCCGGCCACCGGGTCGAGGTCGTGACCTGCGACGAAGCCGAGACGCTGGGCATCAACACCCGCGCCGAACTGGCGCAGGCCGAGGCCGCCTTCCAGGCACGCGCCCGCGCCCAGGCGCTGGAGGACGGCGTGACGCTGAGCGACCCCGCGACGGTCTGGTTCGCGCTGGACACCTGCATCGGCCGCGACGCGGTGATCGGGCAGAACGTGGTTTTCGGCCCCGGCGTGACCGTGGAAAGCGGCGCCGAGATCCTGCCCTTCTGCCACCTGGAGGGCTGCCATGTCAGCGCCGGCGCCACGGTCGGCCCCTTTGCCCGGCTGCGCCCCGGCGCGGAACTGGGCGGCGACGTGCATGTCGGCAATTTCGTCGAGATCAAGAATTCAGTGCTGGACGAAGGCGTCAAGGTCGGCCACCTGACCTATCTGGGCGATGCCCATGTCGGCGAGGCGACGAATATCGGCGCCGGCACCGTGACCTGCAATTACGACGGCGTCGGCAAGCATCGGACCGAGATCGGCGCCCATGCCTTCATCGGCTCGGACACCATGCTGGTGGCGCCGGTCCGGGTGGGGGCGCGGGCGATGACCGGCTCGGGCTCGGTCATCACCCAGGACGTGCCGGACGACGCGCTGGCGCTGGGACGCGCCAAGCAGGTGGTGAAGCCGGGCCTCGCCACGCGGCTGATGCAGGCCTTGCGCCAGAAAAAGGGGAACTGACATGTGCGGCATCATCGGAATCCTGGGCGATCACGAGGTTTCGCCGCAACTGGTCGAGGCGCTGAAACGGCTGGAATACCGCGGCTATGACAGCGCCGGCGTGGCGACCGTGGACGCCTCGGGGCGGCTGGACCGCCGCCGCGCCGTGGGCAAGCTGGTGAACCTGTCCGACCGGCTGGTGCATGAGCCGCTGACCGGGCATGCCGGCATCGGCCATACCCGCTGGGCCACCCATGGCGCCGCGACCGAGGCCAACGCCCATCCCCATCGCCGCGGCCCGGTCGCCGTGGTCCATAACGGCATCATCGAGAACTTCCGCGAGCTGCGCGACGAGGTCACGCGGCTGGGGATGCAGCCGGAATCGCAGACCGATACCGAGACCGTGGCGCTGCTGACCGCCTGGCACATGGACCAGGGCCTTGCGCCCGTCGAGGCGGCGCGGGCCACGCTGGCGCGCCTGCACGGCGCCTTTGCGCTGGCCTTCCTGTTCGAGGGCGAGCCCGACCTGATGATCGCCGCCCGCAAGGGCAGCCCGCTGGCCGTGGGCCATGGCACGGGCGAGATGTTCCTTGGCTCGGACGCGGTGGCGCTGGCGCCCTTCACCGACCGCATCACCTATCTGGAAGACGGCGACCACGCCATCATCCGCCGCGCGGGGGCCGAGATCTTCGACGCCGAAGGCCGCCCCGCCAGTCGCGAGATCCAGCAGATCGACGTGGGCGCGACCCAGATCGACAAGGCCGGCTACCGGCATTTCATGGCCAAGGAGATCGCCGAGCAGCCGGTGGTGCTGGGCGACGCGCTGAACCACTACATCAAGGGCGACCGGATCGTGCTGCCCGAGGCGCTGGATTTCCGCGACGTGGACCGGCTGGTGCTGGTCGGCTGCGGCACCGCCTTCTATGCCGCCCATGTCGCCCGCTACTGGTTCGAGGGGCTGGCCGGCCTGCCCTGCGACCTCGACGTGGCCTCCGAGTTCCGCTATCGCGAGCCGCCGCTTTCGCCGAAAAGCTGGGCGCTCTTCGTCAGCCAGTCGGGCGAGACGGCGGACACCCTGGCCGCACTGCATTACGCCCGCGACAAGGTGGCGCGCACGGTGGGGGTGGTGAACGTGGGCACCTCGGCCATCGCGCGCGATGCCGACATCGCCCTGCCGACGCTGGCCGGGATCGAGGTCGGCGTCGCCTCGTCCAAGGCCTTCACCTGCCAGCTTGCGGTGCTGGCGGTGCTGGCCTTGAAGGCGGCGCGGGATCGCGGCCGCATCTCGGAGGCCGAGCTGGCCGCGCATCTGGCGGACCTGCGCGCGCTACCGGGGCTGCTGAACCAGGCGCTGGCGGTCAGCGACGAATGCCGACGCCTGGCCGGCTGGCTCAGCGAGGCGCAGGATGTGCTGTATCTGGGCCGCGGCGCGCTTTACCCGGTGGCGCTGGAGGGGGCGCTGAAGCTCAAGGAGCTCAGCTATATCCATGCCGAGGGCTATGCCTCGGGCGAGTTGAAGCACGGGCCGATCGCGCTGATCGACCGCAACGTGCCGGTGGTGGTGCTGGCGCCGCGCGACGCCCTGTTCGAAAAGACCGTCTCGAACATGCAGGAGGTGATGGCGCGCCACGGGCAAGTGCTGCTGATCTCGGATGCCGAGGGGCTGGAGACCGGCGGCCATGGCATGCGGGCCGGGCTGGCGATGCCCGCGGGCGGTGGGCTGTTCCAGCCCATCCTTTACGCGGTGCCGATGCAATATCTGGCCTATCATACCGCGGTGGCGAAGGGCACCGACGTAGATCAGCCCCGCAACCTGGCGAAATCGGTGACGGTGGAATAGGGCGGGTCGGCAGTCGGGGTATATGGGAAGTTACTTTTAACCAAGCTTGCAACGTCCCATCGAGAAGCCGGGGATCGAGCGGCGCTGCTGGACCGGAAAATATATCGATTGGGCCGTCAGAATTGCCGACGGCGCTACTGCACCACCTGGAGCTTTGCAGGGCCGTGCCCTGCTCGATGATCCGAACCCGTTCGAGGGCTATGCTTGCGGAAGAACCGGAACCCCGGCCGACCGCGGTATTGCAGGTCTTTGCCGGGCGACAGACCTGCAGCTTAGCCTTGATTCCCGCGCTGCGCGGCTGTTTGTCCTGCAAGATCGGGCTTCGGGGGACACACGCCGATCCTATGCCGCCGGGGTCGAGAACGATTCGGTTCTTGCGGTGAACCGGCGCGGCATCCGCTATCAGGAAGGCGATATGTTGTCGGGGCGGCAAAACTCATGTGCCGGCCGGCAGAAGCGGGCGATGCCAATGGCGGGTTCATTTGCGGGCTGGCCCGGTTCAACGGCCAGGATGTCGGCAAGGCGGTGCGCTTCTGAGAGAATACGGCCAAACAGGGTAATATCGGCTCAAAGAACTTTCCAAGCGCAGTTTTCCTTAGCGGCAACGCATCCGCAGGGATCGCCGCAGATAGCGCGAAAATGCTCAGCTCTTTCGAGAATACGGCCGATGCCGGCAATACGCCGGGTTTCTATCACCTCACGCAGATGGACGCCGCAGCCGATGCGAATGGCAACCACAGTCGACGCCGCGGAGGCCTGCAAGTTCGCCTCGCGGCCAGCGGTGCGTCGCATGCGCGAGGCTGCTCGCCCTGCGCGACCAGCTGGCGCAGATGAACGCTGGGAACATTCTCGTTGGCAGGCCAAGGCCAGGACCGGTGTGCCCATGGCCCATGCCCTCCGAGCGCCCGAAAGGGCATGCGTCACCTGGCGGCAACGTGAGGGCCCAGAGGGCACGACGGGATCTCATGAAAGAGATACCCGGACGCTGTGCCACGGGTGACGCCCAAGCCGTATGCTTCCGACCCTGCCGTTCGGCATCGGCCTGGCGCTTGCCGACTTTGCGCGCCCCGGCGCTGCGCAGGGGATCTCCTGCATGCCAATCGAGAAGATCGAAACCCGCGGCGCGAAATGCCTGCCTGCGTCCAGCATCAGACAGGCGGGCACCCCTTTAAAGGGTAGCTGCCACGGCTTGGCGGAGTTCAACGGCACCCTATAGGGTCGTGACCGAACTCTATATCGAGGCTCTATCAAGGCGGGGGCTGATCACATCGCGCGTCTATCTGCCCGCATAGGGCCGGCGCAGCGGCATGTTGCAACTAGCCGCGGTCGAAGGCGGGATCGAAGCCGCGGGGTTCCGCAACTGTCAGGGCGTGAAGATGACGCTGAGCGGCCTCACGCCGTGCGAATGCATCGGCAACCCCTGGAGGTCGGACCCACATGGATTCATCGGTGATTCGATCCACCAAATGCGGTGACTAAACCGGCTAAGCCGGGTTTTCCTCGACGATGACAAGATCGCGCTCGGCCGCCTCTCGGGCGTGGTCCAGCGCCGCCTGATACTCGGCCGAACGATAGCAGGCCACCGCATCCTCGACGCTGGGAAAGCGCGCCACCACGTTGCGGGCGCGGTCCTTGCCTTCAAGCTGCACATAGCGCGAGCCGCGGGCAAGAAAGACCCCGCCATATGCGGCAATCGCCGGACCCGCCAGCCGGGCATATTCGCCATAGGCCTCGGGGTCGGTCACGTTGACATGGGCGATCCACAGCGCGGTCATGCTTTCTCTCCGATCAGGGTTTCGACGGCAGCGATCGCGCTGTCGGCAGCGGCAAGGCTGGGCGCCCCGCCCTGGGCGCGGTCGGGCCGGCCGCCGCCGCCCTTGCCGCCAAGCGCAACCGTCGCGGCCTGCACCAGTTCGATGGCGCTGATCCGGCCGGTCAGGTCAGGGGTCACGCCGGCCGCCACCGTCGCCTTGCCGTCCGCCTCGGCCAGCACCACCACTGCGCCCGAACCAAGCCGCGACTTCATCTCGTCGACCAGCGGGCCAAGCTCCTTGCCGCTCACCCCCTCGACGCGGCGGGCAATCAGCTTGACGCCGTTGATCTCGCGCGGCTTGTCCTCGGAGCCGCCGCCCATGGCCAGCTGGCGCTTGAGCTGCGCAACCTCGTTGGCCAGCGCCTTGCGCTCATCGGCCAGGGCGCGAACCTTGTTCACCACGTCGCCGGTCTGCGCCTTGAGGATGCCGGCGATTTCATTGAGTTCGCCATCCACGCGGCGCAACTCGTCCATCGCCGCCTGGCCGGTCAGCGCCTCGATGCGGCGGATGCCGGCGGCGGATGCGGTTTCCGAGGTCAGCGCGAACATGCCGATGTCGCCGGTGCGCGCGACATGCGTGCCGCCGCAAAGCTCCAGCGAATAGGTCTGGCCGCCGGTGCCCTTGCCCGAGCCCGGCAGATCGCCCATCGAGACCACGCGCACCTCGTCGCCATATTTCTCGCCGAACAGCGCCTGCGCCCCCAGGGCGCGGGCGTCGTCCGGGGTCATGATCCGGGTCTCGACCGGGCTGTTCTGGCGGATGAAGTCGTTCACTTCGCGCTCGACCCGCACCAGTTCCTCGGGCGTCATCGCCTTGGCATGGCTGAAGTCGAAACGCAGCCGGTCGGGCGCGTTCAGGCTGCCGCGCTGCGCGACATGTTCGCCCAGGGCGCGGCGCAGCGCCTCGTGCAGCAGATGCGTGGCCGAGTGATTGGCGCGAATGGCGCTGCGGCGGTCGTGGTCGACGGAAAGCTGCGCGCCCTGGCCGGGCTGGATCGTGCCCAGCGTCACCTCGGCGATATGGATGAAGACGCCGCCGGTCTTTTTCGTGTCGGTCACGCGCGCGGCGCCGGTCTCGGTCTTGATCAGCCCGGTATCGCCGACCTGGCCGCCGGATTCGGCATAGAAAGGCGTCTGGTTCACCACGATCTGCACCGCCAGGCCCTCGCCCGCCTCCTCGACGGCGGCACCATCCTGCACCAGCGCCAGGATCTGGCCCTCGCTGATCTCGGTGTCATAGCCCAGGAACTCGGTCGCGCCATGTTCTTCGGCGATGTCGAACCAGATCGCGGCGTCCTTGGTCTCGCCCGAGCCGGCCCAGGCGGCGCGGGCCTTGGCCTTCTGCTCGGCCATCGCCGAATCGAAGCCGGCGGTGTCGACCGCGCGGCCCTTTTCGCGCAACGCGTCCTGAGTCAGGTCCAGCGGGAAGCCATAGGTATCGTAAAGCTTGAAGGCCGCCTCGCCCGGCAGGTTCGCCCCCTCGGGCAGCTTCGCCAACTCGTCGTCCAGCAGCCGCAAGCCGCGGTCCAGCGTCTGCTTGAAGCGGGTCTCCTCCAGCTTCAGCGTCTCCTCGATCAGCGCCTGTGCGCGGCCAAGCTCGGGATAGGCGGCGCCCATCTCGCGCACCAGCGCCGGGACCAGGCGGTGCATCACCGGATCCTTGGCGCCCAGCATATGGGCGTGACGCATGGCGCGGCGCATGATGCGGCGCAGCACATAGCCGCGCCCCTCGTTCGAGGGCATGACCCCGTCGGCGATCAGGAAGCTGGTCGAGCGCAGATGGTCGGCGATGACGCGGTGATGCACCTTGCCGGGGCCGTCGGGGTCGGCGCTGGTCGCATGCGCACTGGCCTCGATCAGGCTGCGCATCAGATCGGTGTCGTAATTGTCATGCTTGCCCTGCAAGAGCGCGCCGATCCGCTCCAGCCCCATGCCGGTGTCGATGGACTGCATGTCCAGCGCCCGCATCGAGCCATCCTCGAACTGCTCGTTCTGCATGAAGACGAGGTTCCAGATCTCGATGAAGCGGTCGCCGTCCTCCTCGGCCGAGCCGGGCGGGCCGCCCCAGATCTGCTCGCCATGGTCATAGAAGATCTCGGTGCAGGGGCCGCAGGGGCCGGTCGGGCCCATCTGCCAGAAATTGTCGCTGGTGGGGATGCGGATGATGCGGTCGTCGGAAAGCCCCGCGACCTTCTTCCAGATGTCCGCCGCCTCGTCATCGGTGTGATAGACCGTGACCAGCAGCTTGTCCCTGGGGATGCCGAAATCCTTGGTCAGCAACTCCCAGGCAAAGGGAATCGCGCCTTCCTTGAAATAATCGCCGAAGCTGAAATTCCCCAGCATCTCGAAGAAGGTATGGTGGCGCGCGGTATAGCCGACATTGTCGAGGTCGTTGTGCTTGCCGCCGGCGCGGACGCATTTCTGCGCAGTGGTGGCGCGCTTGTAGTCGCGGGTCTCGACCCCGGTGAACAGGTTCTTGAACTGCACCATGCCCGAGTTGGTGAACATCAGGGTCGGGTCGTTTCGCGGCACCAGGGGACTCGACTCGACGACCCTGTGGCCGTTGCGTTCGAAATAGTTCAGGAAGGTCGAGCGGATGTCATTCAAGCTGGGCATATCGGGCCTTCATCGCAAAGCGGTCTTTCCGGCCAGAACCGGTGTGCCGCCCGGTCTAGCCCCAGCCATGGCGGCTGTCCAGCAATCCTGCATGGCCTGGCGCCGACGGCAGTTTCTTCCTTGTGCAAATATCCTGGGGGAACGCTTCCTGCGCCCCATCCAGGGGCGCAGGAAGCGTGGGGGCAAAGCCCCCGTGCCTCGTCTCGGACACCGACCCGATCGGGGGGTCAGTCTTCGGCCATCACCTCGTCCCCGTCATCCTTGACGCCGAAGTCCAGCCCATGGCTGGCGCGGATCTTGTCCTCGATCGCATAGGCCATGTCGGGATGGTCGCGCAGGAACTGCTTGGCATTTTCACGACCCTGGCCGATGCGCTCGTCGCCATAGGAATACCAGGATCCCGATTTCTCGACCACGCCGGCCTTGACGCCCAGGTCGATCAACTCGCCGACCTTCGAGATGCCCTCGCCATACATGATGTCGAATTCGACCTCGCGGAAGGGGGGCGCGACCTTGTTCTTCACCACCTTGACCCGGGTGGCATTGCCGGTCACCTCGTCCCGGTCCTTGATCGAGCCCGTGCGGCGGATGTCCAGGCGCACCGAGGCATAGAACTTCAGCGCATTGCCGCCGGTGGTCGTCTCGGGGCTGCCGAACATCACCCCGATCTTCATGCGGATCTGGTTGATGAAGATCACCATGCAGTTCGACCGCCCGATGCTGGCGGTCAGCTTGCGCATCGCCTGGCTCATCAGCCGGGCCTGGCTGCCCATCTGCATGTCGCCCATGTCGCCCTCGATCTCGGATTTCGGCGTCAGCGCCGCCACCGAATCGACCACGACCAGGCTGACCGCGCCCGAGCGCACCAGCGTATCGACGATCTCCAGCGCCTGCTCGCCCGTGTCGGGCTGGCTGATCAGCAGCTCGTCCAGGTTGACGCCCAGCCTCTTGGCGTATTGCGGGTCCAGCGCGTGTTCGGCATCGACGAAGGCGCAGACGCCGCCCTTCTTCTGCTCCTCGGCCACGACATGCAGCGTCAGCGTGGTCTTGCCCGAGCTTTCCGGCCCGAAGATCTCGATGATCCGGCCCTTGGGCAGGCCGCCGATCCCCAGCGCGATGTCGAGCCCCAGCGAACCGGTCGAAGTGGCCTCGATCTCGGCCACCGGGTTGTCGGCGCCCAGCTTCATGATCGAGCCCTTGCCGAACTGCCGTTCGATCTGGGCCAGCGCGCTGTCCAGCGCCTTCTGCTTGTCTGCGGATCGCTTGTCGTTCATGTCGAAAAGTGTTGCCCCTGCCATGCGGTCCTCATGCTTATTTCACACCCCGCCATCCGGGGCAATCAGCGCCCGCCCGCCCTTTTGTTCACGGGATGTTCCTATTTGCGCATCATTGCGCGGAAATGCAAGTCCTGCTTCGCGAATCGGAAGATCTCTCTTCTTCCTGGGCCAGGATGCCGCAAAAGGATTAAGAAACGGTTTACACTCCCAGGGCGAATGGCTATCCCGCGCCATGCCGCAATGGCTGAAAGTTTGCAGGAAATGCTGATATTCTGGGAAAGACGGCTGGTTTTCCTGGCCACGCCGAAAGCAGGATCCACCGCGGTCGAGACCGCGCTCGAGCCCCTCGCCAATGTCGCCGTCCAGCGCCCGGCCGAGCTGAAGCACGCCGATCTGCGCACCTATCGCCGCCATATCGAGCCCTGGCTGCATTCCGTCACCGGCGAGAAATTCACCACCATCGCCCTGATGCGCGAACCGATCGGATGGCTGCGCAGCTGGTATCGCTTTCGCCTGCGCGACGACGGCGAAGACCCGAACCATGCCATGATCGGCCTCAACTTCGCGGATTTCGCGCAGGCCTATGCCGATCCCGCGGGCCCCGACATCGCCCGCGTCGGCGCCCAGGCGGATTTCCTGACCGCGGAAGTGGATCGCATCGATCGCATCTTTCGCTACGAGGATATGGAGGCCTTCACCCATTTCCTCGAGGATCGGCTGGATTGCGCGATCAGCCTGCCCCGCGTCAACGTGCCTCCGGCGGTCGATGTCAGCCTGAATGCCCAGCAGGAATCCCTGCTGCGCAAGGTCATGGCGCGGGATTTCGCGCTTTACGATACGCTTTGATCCCCCCGCACCCGAGGTGACCTAGCCGCCCTCCAATTGTCGCGCCACCAGCGCGGTCAGGTCCGAAAGCGAGAACGGCTTTGCAAGGAAGGCCGCACCCGGCACCGGCGGCCGTCCCTCGGAAAAGATGTCCTCGGCATAGCCCGACATGAAGATGACCTTCGTGCCGGGCCGGTCGCGCAGCGCGGTGCGCACCCAGGCCGGCCCGTCCATGCCGGGCATCACCACGTCGGTCACGAAGACGTCGACCACAAGCCGCCGGTCGGCCAGCAGCGACAAGGCATCTTCGGCACAGGCGGCCTCGAGCACGTCAAAGCCCTGCAACTTGAGCGCCCGGCTGGCAAAGGCCCGCACCGGCGCCTCGTCCTCGACCAGCAGGACCGTCGCCTCGACGTCGCGGCGCGCGCGAATCGGCCCGGAGGGGGCCGGGGCCTGCACCTCTTCGGGGTTGCCGCGGTCATGGGCCGGGAAGAACAGGGAAAAGCAGCTGCCCTCGCCCGGCGTGCTGTCGCAGAAGATATAGCCGCCGGTCTGCTTCACGATGCCATAGGCGGTGGACAAGCCAAGCCCCGTCCCCTCGCCGGTGCGCTTGGTGGTGAAGAAGGGCTCGAAGATCTTGGCCAGGTCATCGGCGGCGATGCCGCAGCCCTGGTCGCAGACCTGGACGCGGACATAGTCCCCGGCCGGCAGGGTGGCGCGGCCGAATTCGGTCCTGGCCTCCAGCCGGAGATTGTCGGTGCAGATGGCGATGTCGCCGCCCTCGGGCATGGCATCGCGGGCATTCACCACCAGGTTCATGATCACCTGCTCCAGCTGGCGGCGGTCGGCATGGATCATCCGCAGGGCCGGATCATGGTCGAAGGTCAGCACGATCCGCTCGCCCACCAGCCGGTTGAGCAGATGCGTCAGCTCCGAAAGCGTGTCGCGCAGGTCCATGATCTGCGGCTTGAGCGTCTGCTTGCGCGAAAACGCCAGCAACTGCCGGACCAGCGCCGCCGCCCGGTTCGCGTTCTGGCTGATCTGGTCCAGGTCGGCATAATCGGGATCGGCCTTGTCGTGGCGCAGCATCAGCAGGTCGCAATGCCCAGTGATCGCGGTCAACAGGTTGTTGAAATCATGGGCAATGCCGCCGGCAAGCTGGCCGATGGCCTGCATCTTCTGGCTTTGCACGAATTGCGCCTCGAGCGTCTTGAGCGCGCTGGCATCGGAAAGCACGGCGGTCACATGTTCGTCCCGGCCGCGGGTCAGCGACAGCTGCACGAAACGGTCCGGGCCCTCGGCCCTGACATGCAGCACCTCGCTGCCGCCGACCGTGCGGCCGGCGCTGACATCCGAGATCCAACCCGCCAGTTCCCGCCCCAGCCCGTCCAGCAGCGTCGCCAGGTTCTGGCCCAGCACCGGCCCGCCCAGCAAGGCGCAGGCGGCGGCATTGGCGCGAACGATATTGGCGGCCGGATCGAGGATCAGCAACGAGACGGGAAGCAGGTCGAAATCGTCCCCATCCGCCCGCGGCGGCGGGGCGGGGGGCGGTGCCGGGCGCTCGGGCGCGGCCGCCTGCCACAGCTGGATGGCCGAGCCGGCCCGCCGCGTCACCAGATATTCGCCGGCATCGCCCAGATCGGCGCGCACCTTGCCACTGCGCGCCAGCCCAAGGCCAAGGTCGCTCCAAAGCGTCTTCGGATCGGCATGGCGCCGGCCCAGCGCATCCTGCACATGCCGGCCGACCAGGTCGCCGATCCTGTCCAGCCCCACCTGGTTCTGCGCCAGGACCAGGCCGTCAGGCCCGACGGCAAAGGCCGGCAGGTCATGGTCCAGGACGGCCGGCAGCACCTGGTTCAGGTCGCGCCGCACCGCCAGCCCGCGCCAGAGATGGCGGACCGAGAGCGCCCCCCCCAGCAGATACCAGGCGGTCACGGCCGCCCCCACCGCCAGGAAGGTCGCGCCCCCCGCGGCATGCTGGGGCTGCAAGGCCAGCCAAAGCGCCCCGACCACCGCAGGCAGCGTCAGGAAAGGCAGCAGGATTTGCGCCGCACGCAGGGATTCCGCCCGTTCCGAATTCATCCAGCCCCTCGCAACCCGCATTTTTCCGCTGCATAGCGCATGCGCGTTAACAGAGGGTTAACGGCGGCGCATCAGCGCCAGATAAAAGCCGTCCGAGGCCGAAAGCGGGGAAAAATGCCGCGTCAGGATCTGCTCGAACCGGGGATCGCGCGCCAGGAAACCCTGCACCTGCTCGTCGTTTTCAACGGCAAGGACCGAGCAGGTCATATAGGCCAGGTGCCCGCCTTCGGCGACGAAGCCCGCCGCCTGCTCCAGGATCAGGGCCTGCCGGCTTGCAAGCCGATCCAGATCGTCGCGGGTCAGCCGCCATTTGGCATCCGGGCTGCGCCGCCAGGTTCCGCTGCCCGAACAGGGCACGTCCGCGACGACCGTGTCGAAGCGGCCCGCCACCTGGCCGGGCGCCGCCAGACGGATGCGCACCCCCGCCCGTTCGGCGCGCGCGGGCAGGTCGGCCATGCGCGCCGCGTCGGTGTCATGCGCGACGATCGGGCTTGCGCCCCGCGCCGCCAGCGCCAGCGCCTTGCCGCCGCCGCCGGCGCAGAAATCCAGCAGGCTGCCCCGCGCCGGCAGGGCCGCGCAGGCCATCTGCGGCGACAGATCCTGCAACTCGACCAGCCCTTCGCGATAGGCGCGGCTGGCGGCCAGGCGCCGGGCGCCCTCGGTGATGCGCAGCGCCGTCGGCAGGTCGGGATGGGGCACGGCCGCGATGCCCTCCCCGGCCAGCGCGGCGACGGCGCGGGCGGGATCGGCGCGGCGCAGGTTGACCCGCAGCCAGACCGGCGCACGCTCGCGCATGGCCAGCGCCACGGGCTCGGCATCCGGGCCAAGCGCCTTGCGCCACAGCGGCAGCAGCCAGTCGGGCAGGTCCAGCGCCTCGTCCGGCGTGGGCGCGTGCCCCGCCGCCCGCTCGGCATCCGAAAGCAGCGGCGGCCCGTGGCCTTCGCCGGTGAAAAGCGCGTCCGGGTCCAGCCCCTCGTCGCGGCACATGCCAAGCAGCAGCCCGCGCCCGGACAGCGCCCCGCCCAGGACGGCGCGCGACCGCAGCCGGCGCAGGGCGTCGAAGACCAGATCCCGCACCGCGGCGCGGTCGCCCGAGCCGGCAAAGCGGCTGGCGCGCGCCCAGCGGATCAGCGCCGCTTCGGCGGCCTGCCCGTCAAGGATGCGGTCAAGGATGGCGATGGCCGCGGCGGCACGGGCGGCGGGCGTCATGTCAGGCAGCGTCCCAGGCGCGGCAGGTGGCGGATGGGGTCCAGAAAAGGTGCCGGCGAGGCTTTGTCAATCCCGCCGGGCCACCGCCCCCGGCTGCCAGAGCAAGGCGCCTTCGTCATCGGCCCCGGCCAGGCGGAGCGCGATCATCGGCCCACCCCCCGCCGCCAGGGGCGAACGTCCCGCCGCCAGCACCGCCAACGAGCCGGGCCGCCCCGTCACATCGCTGCCAAGGGGCGCGCCAAGCAGCATCACCCGCTCGCGCACCCGGCTGCGCCGAGCGGTGCCGATCGCGGCGAAGCTGTTATAGGTCTCGGGCGAATCCGCCATGCCCGAAAATCCCCGTTCGCGCAGCATCTGAAGCAGCGTGTCGAAACGGGCCAGGTAGCGCTGCGCATGGACCGGGGTGCGGGAATGGAACGCCCCCGCCGCCTGCCGCCAATCGCCCGTCTCGTCATGCAGCTGGCGCAGGAAGCGGGCGGCATAGCGGGCGTTTTCCAGCGGATCGAACATCTGCGCCACCGACGAGAAATGCGCGCCGTGCCAGCGATAGTTCAGCTGAAAGCAGCCGATGTCGAGATTGGTGCGCCCCTGCGCCAGACGATCCTGGGCAAAGGCGACGGCGCTGGCGGGATCGTCGAACCAGGTGCCCTCGCCCTCGGCATTGGCGCTCCAGGCCCAGGGGCGCACCAGCCCGTCCAGGCGGCGCCCGGTCTCGGTCAGCGTCAGCGCGCCCAGGATGTCGGCGGGAACCCCGCTCTCCGCCGCGGCTTGCTGCGCGGCCCATTCGCACACATCGGCCGAGGGCAGCGCCAGCGCGCGGATGGGCGCCAGGACCAGCGCCAGAACATATAGAATTGCAACGAGACGGAACATGAAACGGCCACAGACAAGGACTCTCTGGCCGTCTCTAGCGCGGGGCGGTTAAGATTCGGTAAGCGGGGCCCGTGGCCGGCCCCGCCGCAGGCCGGATCAGCCCAGCCGATAGTTCGGGCTTTCGCGGGTGATCTGCACGTCGTGGACGTGGCTTTCCTTCAACCCGGCGCCGGTGATGCGCACGAACTGGCAGCCGCCGCGCATCTCGGCCACGGTGGCGTTGCCGGTATAGCCCATGGCGGCGCGCAGGCCGCCGACCAGCTGGTGGATCACCGCTGCGGCCGAGCCCTTGTAGGGCACCTGCCCCTCGATCCCCTCGGGCACCAGCTTGTCGCTGGCCGCGTCCTTCTGGAAATAGCGGTCGGCCGAGCCGCGCGCCATGGCGCCCAGCGAGCCCATGCCGCGATAGGACTTGAAGCTGCGGCCCTGGTACAGGATCACCTCGCCGGGGCTTTCGTCGGTGCCGGCGATGGCCGAGCCGACCATGGCGCAGGACGCCCCCGCCGCGATGGCCTTGGCGAAATCGCCCGAGAACTTGATGCCGCCATCCGCGATCACCGGCACCTCGCCCGCGCCGCGCGCCGCATCCATGATGGCCGTCAGCTGCGGCACGCCGACGCCCGCGACGATGCGCGTGGTGCAGATCGAGCCCGGCCCGATGCCGACCTTGATCGCATCCGCCCCGGCATCGACCAGCGCGCGCGCGGCATCGGCCGTGGCCACGTTGCCGGCGATGACCTGCACCGCGTTCGAATGCGCCTTGATGCGGGAAACGGCGCGCGCCACGCCTTCGGAATGGCCATGCGCGGTGTCGATCACCACCAGGTCCACCCCGGCCTCGACCAGCGCCAGGCTGCGCTCGTAGCCCTCGTCGCCGACGGTCGAGGCGGCGGCGACGCGCAGCCGGCCCAGCTCGTCCTTGCAGGCCAGGGGGTTCAGCACCGATTTCTCGGTATCCTTCAGCGTCAGCAGGCCGGTCAGCTTGCCTTCGGCATTGGTGATCAGCAGCTTCTCGATACGGCGGGCCTTCATCAGGTCGATGGCCTCGGCCCGATCGGCCGGCTCGCGCAGGATGGCGAGGTTGCCCGAGGTCATCACCGCCCGCACCGGCATGTCGTCGCTGTTGGCAAAGCGCATGTCGCGGTTGGTGATGATGCCGACCACGCGCCCGGCCGCGTCCACCACCGGAAAGCCGGTGACGTTGTAGCGCTCCTGCAGGGCCTTGGCATCGGCGATGGTCTGGTCGGGGGTCAGGGTGATCGGGTCGTAGACGATGCCCGATTCGAAACGCTTCACCCGGCGGACCTCGTCGGCCTGCTGCTCGGCGGTCAGGTTGCGGTGGATCACGCCGATGCCGCCGGCCTGGGCCATGGCGATGGCCATGCGGCTTTCGGTGACGGTATCCATGGCGCTGGAGAGCAGCGGGATGTTCATGCGGATCTGCTTGGTGACATAGGTCGTCACGTCGGCGGTCGAGGGCATCACCGAGGACGCCGCAGGAACGAGGAGAACATCGTCGAAGGTCAAAGCCTCACGAATCTGCATGGGAGCATCCTTGTCAGGGGTTCGTTTGGCAGTTTCCCATTTCACGCGTCGGCGGGAATGTCCAGACCGTCAGGCAATGGCCGCGTTGGTTTTCATGGCCAGCCCGCCGCTGGCCCAGGCGCGCCAGACCCGGAACAGGATCGGCAGCACCACCAGGCTTGCCGTCACCAGCAGGATCTGCGCCGGCAGCGCCCAGCCCGGCGTAAAGCCCGAGACCGCAGTCCACAGCCCCGCCGTCGCCGCCAGCGGGAAGGTGAAGGCGCCCCAAAGCGGCGAGAACCCCGCCTCGACCAGCCAGCGCAGGCGCAGGGCGGCCAGGACCAGCGCCGCGGCCGCGGCCCAGGCCAGCCCCAGCGCCACCTGCTGCCAGCCAAACGCGGCGGCGACATTGCCCAGCATGGCTATGGGGGCCAGGTGGATCATCAGCAGCGGGCGCAAGGGCGCCGGCAGCCGCTCGGTCAGGGCCTGATACAGGCTGACGGCCCAGACAAAGCCCGCCATGGCCGCCATCGGCCACCACAGCGCCTGGGCCAGCGCCGTCCAGCCGAAGCCGGCGGCCGCCTGCGCGGCGACGATGGGCCCGACGAAGGTCAGCTGCCAGACCGGCGTCACCCGCCCCTGACCCGGCGTGCGGGCCATGACCGGGATCGCCACCGCCCAGAAGGCCAGATGCGCCGCCATGCCCGCGACCAGCACCCCCTGGGCCAGGGCCGGCGCAAAGGGGGCAAGCAGCTGCGCCGCGACATAGATGCCGACCAGCGCCGCCGCGATGCCGGCGCGGCCGGGCAGGACGCGCAATTCCTCGACCAGCACGGCGGGGCGGCGAAGCAGCTTGCTGCCATAGGCCAGGACCGCAAAGGCCCAGGCCGCGACGACCATGCCCACCATCATCCCCGAAAGCCCCGGCGGCAGGCCGAAGCGCGCCGTCGCCGCGCGCCAGGCCAGGGCAAGCCCCAGCGCGCCCAGCAGCGGCGGAAAGATCGCGGGCGGAACCCGGCGCCAGAGGCCGGGCGGGTTGAGCCGGGGTGGGGCAAAGCGCATGACGGACCTCCCTTGATCCTTCATGTCATAGCGTTGCCGGCAGGCCACGCCAGAGCGGCCGGATGCGTCAGAACGCCGCGTTACCGGGCGCCGGCGATTGACGCAAGCGGGCAGGCTGCCGCAGGTTGAACCAAGGGGTTCGTCACGAACCTGGCTAGGGAGGAAAACCATGAAAAGGATCGTCACCGGCATCGGCGCCCTGCTGGCAAGCGCCGCGCCCGTTCTGGCCGGCGGGATCGAGCGCGCGCCGCAATCGCTGGCGCCGCTGTTCGAGCAGGGCAATTACCTGGAACTGAGCTTCGGCGGGGTGAACCCGGACGTGTCGGGACAGGATCTGGCGGTCTTCGGCGGTCGGGGAACCGGTGATGTGGCCAAGGGCTATGGCTTCGCCGGCCTGAGCTACAAGCATCAGTTCACCGACCACCTGTCGGGCGTCTTCATCATGGAACAGCCCTTCGGTGCGGACATCGCCTATGCGGTCGGCGAGTCGGTGGCCTTCGGCGGCACCTCGGTCGAGGTCAACTCGACCACCTACACCGCCCTGCTGCGCTACAAGTTCGACAACAATTTCTCGGTCCACGGCGGACTGCGCGGCTCGCGCGCCGATGCGAATGTCACGCTGACCGGGGCGGCCTATGGTGCCCTCGGCGTCGCGCCCGGCTATAATGTCGATCTGGACAGCTCCTGGGGCGTGGGCTGGGTCGCGGGGGTCGCCTATGAGATCCCCGAGATCGCGGCGCGCGTCTCGCTGACCTACAACTCGCCCATCGAGCATGACTTCGACACCACCGAGTCCGGTCCGCTCATCGACCCGGACGGACCCGGTCCCGCACCAGCAATGCCCCTGCTTGACGGCACATCGCAAACCACCGTGAAGACCCCGCGCTCCTGGACGCTGGAGGGGCAGACCGGCATCGCCGCCGATACGCTGCTGTTCGGCTCGATCCGCTGGGTGAACTGGTCCGAGTTCCTTGTGAATCCCGAGCGCCTGGTCGCCGTCACCGGGGCCGGCTTGGTCGAGTTGGAGGACACCACGACCTACACCATCGGCGTGGGGCGCAAGTTCACCGAGAACTGGTCGGGCTCGCTGTCCTTCATGTACGAGCCTGATGGCGACGACCTGGTCTCTCCCCTGGCGCCGACCAATGGGCGCAAGGGCGTGACGGTGGCCGCGATCTATACCCGCGACAACATCAAGGTCACGACCGGCATCAGCTATGTCAAGCTGGGCGACGCCTATGCCGAAACCGGCACCCCGGACGTGGCGCGGGCGCGCATGTCGGGCAACCACGCCTGGGCCGCGGGCGTGCGGATCGGCTATTCCTTCTGATCCCGGCGGAACGGCCGCAACAGGCCCCGGCTCGCGCCGGGGCCATTTTCACAGCTTCTTCGTTGCTTAAATACCCATGGAACAGCGCCGGCGGGCGCCGTCGCAGGGGTATTTGCACAACAGAGAAGATCAGCGCCGCAACGCCTGGACCAGGGCGGTGAAATGCTCGCCGCGCTTTTCGAAATTCGGGTATTGGTCGAAGCTGGCGGCGGCGGGGGCAAGCAGCACCGTCTCGCCCGGCTGGGCCTCGGCCGCGGCGCGGGCGACGGCCTGCTCCATGGTCTCGGCGATCTCATGCGGGGTCTGGCCGATCTGGAGCGCGAAGTCGCGCGCGGAATGGCCGATCAGATAGGCCTTGGTGACATTGCCGAGGAAGGGGGCCAGCGCCTCGATGCCGCCGTCCTTGCCCATGCCGCCGGCGATCCAGCGGATGCGCGGGAAGGCGGCCAGCGCCTTGGCGGCGGCATCGACATTGGTGGCCTTGCTGTCGTTGACCCAGGCCACGCCGCCGATCTCGGCCACGGTCTGGCTGCGATGCGGCAGGCCCTGGAAGCTGTGGAAGGCGCGCTCGATCTCGCGCGGGGCGATGCCGACGGCGCGGGTCGCGGCATAGGCGGCGCAGGCGTTCTGGTGGTTGTGCTCGCCTGGCAGCCCCTTGACCTCGCGCAGGTCGATCGAACCGGCCTGGCGGCCCTTGCGGTATTCCGAAAGGAAGCCCTTGCGGGCAAAGACCGACCAGCCGAAATGGTCGAGCTTCTGCCCCGAGGAGATGCGGATCACCCGGTCGTCCGAAGGGGCCATGGCAAGCTGGCCGGCAAGATAGCGGCCCTCGGGCTCGTCGACGCCGATCACGGCGCGGTCCGGCCCGCCCTCGGCGAAAAGCCGGCGCTTGGCGGCGAAATAGCCGCCCAGGCCGCCATGGCGGTCGAGATGGTCGGGCGAAAGATTGGTGAAGACGGCGACATCCGGGGTCAGGGCGCGGGCCAGGTCGGTCTGGTAGCTGGAGAGTTCCAGCACCACCACCTCGCCGTCATGGGCGGGTTCCAGCGACAGCACGCCGGTGCCGATATTGCCGCCGATCTGGGTCGGGCGGCCGGCTTCCTTCAGGATATGGTGGATCAGCGCAGTGGTGGTGGATTTGCCGTTCGAGCCAGTCACGGCGATGACGCGCGGGGTGGTGTCGAACCGTTCCCATTCCGCCGTGGCGAAGCTGCGGAAGAACAGGCCGATGTCGTTGTCGACCGGCACGCCGAGTTCATAGGCTTTCGCGATGACCGGGTGCGGCCTGGGGTAGAGATGCGGGATGCCGGGGCTGGTGATCAGCGCCGAGATGCCGTCCCAGTTGGCGTCGCGGGTCAGGTCGAGGACGATCATGCCGCCGGCCGCCGCCTGTTCGCGGGTGTCCAGCCCGTCGTCCCAGACCACGACCCGAGCGCCGCCCGCGGCGAGGGCGGCGGCGGTAGCGCGGCCCGAGCGGCCGAGGCCGAGCACGGCGATGGTCTGGTTCTGGACGCCCTGGACCGGGATCATGCTGTTTCCTTCGCTGTTGCAGGCCGGGGGCGCTTCGCCCCCCGGACCCCCCGAGAGTATTTGCAAAACGGAGAAAGCCTGTCAGCGCAGCTTCAGGGTGGCAAGCCCGATCAGCGCCAGGATCAGCGCGATGATCCAGAAACGGATCACGATCTGCGCCTCGCCCCAGCCCTTCTTTTCGAAATGGTGGTGGATCGGGGCCATCAGGAACACCCGCTTGCCGGTGCGCTTGAAATAGAGCACCTGGATGATGACCGACAGCGCCTCGACCACGAAGAGCCCGCCGACGATGGCCAGGACGATCTCGTGCTTGGTGACGACCGCGATGGCGCCCAGGGCACCGCCGAGCGCGAGGCTGCCGGTGTCGCCCATGAAGACGGCGGCGGGGGGCGCGTTATACCACAGGAAGCCCAGGCCGCCGCCGATCAGCGCCGCGACGAAGACCGCAAGCTCCCCGGTGCCGGGCACGAAATGCACGCCGAGGTAATTGGCGAAATTCGCGTTGCCGACCATATAGGCGATCACCGCGAAGCTGCCGGCCGCGATCATCACCGGCATGATCGCCAGCCCGTCGAGCCCGTCGGTCAGGTTCACCGCATTGGCCGCGCCCAGGATCACCAGCACGGCGAAGGGCACGTAGAGCAGGCCCAGGTTGATCAGCGCATCCTTGAAGAAGGGCAGCGCCAGCTCGCCGCTGAGCGCCGCCGGGTGCAGCCAGGCGGCCGCGGCGCCGGCGGCGGCGGCGATGCAGAGCCCGATCAGCAGCCGCACCTTGCCCGAGAGCCCCGCGTGATGCTGCTTCGTGACCTTGGCATAGTCGTCGGCAAAGCCGATGGCGGCGAAACCCAGCGTGACCAAAAGCACGATCCAGACATAGCCGTTGTCGAGCCGCGCCCAGAGCAGCGTGCCGATGCTGAGCGCGGCGAGGATCAGCAGCCCGCCCATGGTCGGGGTGCCGGCCTTGGAGAAATGGTTCTGCGGCCCGTCGTCGCGGATCGGCTGGCCCTTTTTCTGCTTGCGGCGCAGCAGGTCGATCAGCGGCCGGCCAAAGAAGAAGCCGAAGAGCAGCGCGGTGAAGAAGGCGCCCCCGGCCCGGAAGGTGATATATCGGAAAAGGTTGAAGAAATCCCCGCCGTCGGAGAGGTTCGTGAGCCAATAGAGCATTACGCTGTCCTTTCGCCAGGGGGCGTGCTTTGGCGCGTCCGCCGCAGCGCGTCAACCACCGTCGAGACCCTGGAGGACTTCGAACCCTTCACGAGCACGATATCGCCGGGCGCGACCAGTTCGGCCACGCTCTCGGCCAGTTCTGCGGCGGTCTCGGCATGGCGCCCGCGGCGGGCCTGGGGCAGCGCCTCGTGCAGGGCGCGCATGCGCGGGCCGGCGGTATGGACCAGGTCGACGGCCGGCATCGCGGGATCGGCGGCCATGCCGGCATGGAGCGCGATCTCGTCCGGGCCGAGTTCCAGCATGTCGCCCAGGATCGCCACCCGGCGCCCGCCGGTCAGCCGCGCCAGCGTCGCAAGCCCGGCCGAAAGCGAGGTGGGGTTGGAGTTATAGGCATCGTCGATCAGCCGGATGCCGCCCAGATCCTCGACCGCGCCGCGGCCCAGCGGCGGGCGCCAGTCGGAAAGGCGCGCCGCCGCCTGGGCCACGTCGGCCCCCGCGGCCGACAGCGCCGCCAGCACGCCGACCGCGTTCATGACGAAATGCGTGCCCGGAGTCGCCAGGGTGAAATCCACCACATCGCCCAGCACGCGGGCGCGGACCTGGGTCGTGCCGTCCACCGTCTCCGCCTTCAGCGGCCGGGCCATGCCCTGCTGGCCGAAGCCGATGACGATGGCGCCGGCCTCGTCGGCGCAGTCGCGCAGCAATTGCGTGACCGGCAGATCCTCGGGCAGGATGGCGGTGCCGGGCTGCATGAGACCGCGAAAGATCGCGCCCTTTTCGCGGGCGATGCCCTCGATGGCGCCGAAAGCCTCCAGGTGGGCGGCGGCGACGGTGGTGATCATGGCCACATGCGGGCGGGCGAGGCGGGCCAGCGGCTCGATCTCGCCGGGATGGTTCATGCCGATCTCGATGATGGCGAAATCGGTGTCCTGGGGCATGCGCGCCAGCGTCAGCGGCACGCCCCAATGGTTGTTGTAGCTGGCCTCGGCCGCGTGGATGCTGCCCTGCCCGGCAAGCGCGATGCGCGCCATCTCCTTGGTCGAGGTCTTGCCGACCGAGCCGGTGATGGCGATGACCTTGCCGCCCATCCGGGCGCGGCCGGCGCGGCCAAGCGCCTCCAGCGCCGGCAGGACGTCGGGGACGACCAGCAGCGGCGCATCCGGGGCCACGCCCTCGGGGATGCGGCTGACCAGCGCGGCGCCGGCGCCCTTTTCCAGGGCCTGGGCGACGAAGTCGTGGCCGTCGCGGGCGGCCTGCAGGGCAACGAACAGGTCGCCCGGCCGGATGGTGCGGGTGTCGATGGAGACGCCGCCGACGGCAAAGTCACGGGTGGCGCGGCCGCCGGTCGCGGCGGCGGCATCCTGCGAGGTCCACAGCGTCATATCTTGCCATCCAGCGCCGCGACAGCCACCGAGGCCTGCTCGGCATCGTCGAAGGGGTAAACGTCGTTGCCGATGATCTGGCCGGTCTCGTGGCCCTTGCCGGCGATCAGCAGCGCGTCGCCCGGCTGCAAGGCATCGACGGCGCGCAGGATCGCCTCGGCGCGGTCGCCGACCTCGATGGCCTCGGGGCCGGCGCCGGCCAGCACCTCGGCGCGGATCGCGGCCGGGTCTTCGCTGCGCGGGTTGTCGTCGGTGACATAGACCAGGTCGGCGAATTGCCGCGCCGCCTCGCCCATCAGCGGGCGCTTGAGCCGGTCGCGGTCGCCGCCGGCGCCAAAGACCACGACGATGCGGCCCATGACATGCGGGCGCAGGCTTTGCAGGGCCGAGGCCAGCGCGCCCGGCTTGTGGCTGTAATCGACGAAGACCGCCGCACCGTTTTCCCGCATCGCCGCCAGTTCCATGCGGCCGCGCACGGTGGTCAGCCCCGGCAGGGTCTCGATCACGCGGGGCGCCTCGTCGCCGGCGGCAATGGCGAGGCCGGCGGCGGCCAGCACGTTTTCCGCCTGGAAGCCGCCGATCAGCGCCAGCCGCACCAGATGCGCCTGGCCATGCAGGCTGAAGCGCAAGTCCTGCCCGGTCGCGTCATAGCGCTGGCCCAGGATGCGCAGGTCGGCCGCCGCGTCCTTGCCGATGGTCGTCAGATCGAGGCCGCGTTCGCGCGCGATCCCCGCCATCTGCCGGCCGCGCGGGTCGTCGATATTGACGACCGCCCCGGCGCCCTCGTCCAGCAGATGATCGAAAAGCAGCGCCTTGGCGGCGAAATATTCGTCGAAGTTCTTGTGATAATCCAGGTGGTCCTGGCTGAAATTGGTGAAGGCGCCGGCCTTCAGCCGCACCCCGTCCAGCCGGCGCTGGTCGAGCCCGTGCGAGCTGGCCTCCATCGCCGCATGGGTGACGCCCGCAGCCGCCGCCTCGGCCAGCACCCGGTGCAGGGTGATCGGCTCGGGCGTGGTATGGGCCAGCTTGGCCTGGTAGTCGCCCTGCACGCCCATGGTGCCCAGGCTGATCGCCTTGTGGCCCAACGCCTGCCAGATCTGCCGGGTGAAGCTGGCGACCGAGGTCTTGCCCGAGGTGCCGGTGACGGCGACCATCGTCTCGGGCTGGGCGGCGAACCACAGGGCGCTCGCGCCCGCCAGCGCGGCGCGGGGATCCTCGGCCACCACCAGCGTGGCATCGGCGCCGGCCAGCACCTCGGCGGCGATCTCGGCGCCCTTGCGGTCGGTCAGGATCGCGGCCGCGCCCTGGCGCAGCGCATATTGGATGAACTCGCCCCCATGCGCGGCCGAACCCGGCAGCGCCGCGAACAGATGGCCGGGCCTGACCTGCCGCGAATCCATGGCAAGGCCCGTTATCTCGGGGTCGCGCCCCTTGTCCCCCCTCAGCCCCAGAAGGGACAGCCGCATCGCCCGCTCGGTCACGAAGCCTCCGCTCATCAGTTCGAGACGAGCTTTAGCCCATCGGGCAAAGGCCGTTCAACCATCGGCAATTGCGATTCGGTGGCCGGGCGCAGGCCCAAGAGCGGTGCGACGCGGCGGATCACCTCGGCCGCCACCGGCGCCGAGGTCGCGCCCGCGGTGCGGCTTTCGCCGCCGGGGCCGATGGTCGAGGGCTCGTCCAGCGACAGCACCAGCACATATTGCGGATCGCTGGCCGGGAATACCGAGGCGAAGGTCGAGACCACCTTGTTGCCGTAATAGCCCCCCGTCGGGCGCGGCTTGTCGGCGGTGCCGGTCTTGCCCGCGACCTCGTAGCCCTCGACATTGGCGCTGCGGCCGCTGCCGCGGACCACCACCTGGCGCAGCATCTGCACGGCGATCTGCGCGGCCTCGGGCGACAGCACCTGCTCGCCGCCGCGCGGGCGGCGGTCGTGGATCAGCGTCGGCATCACCCGCTTGCCGCCGTTCGCGACCGTCGCATAGGCCGCGGCCAGATGCAGCGGGCTGGCCGCCAGCCCGTGCCCGAAGGCCACGGTGGCCGAGGTCACGGCGGGCCAGCGCTTGGGCACCAGCGGCTTGCCGGTCGGCGCCTCGCTCATCTCGATCGGCGTCGGCTCGAAGAAGCCCAGCTTCTGCAGGAAATCCCTCTGCCGCTCGGCGCCCAGCAGCTGGGCCACCCGGACGGTGCCGACGTTCGACGACTTCACGATGATGTCCGTCACCGAAAGCGTGCCGTAATTGTGGCCCCGGAACTCGTTGATCAGGTATTTGCCGATCTTCATCGGCGCCTTGGCGTTGATCATCGTGGCCGGGCTGACCAGCTTGAGGTCGATGGCCTGCGCCACCGGGAAGATCTTGAAGGTCGAGCCCAATTCATACTGCCCCTGCACCGCGCGGTTGAACAGCGGGCTGTCCGAGGGATCGCCCTTGAGCAGCGGTCGCGGCCGGTCGTTGGGGTCGAAATCGGGCAGGCTGGCCATGGCCAGGATCTCGCCGGTCTTGACCTCCATCAGGATGCCGGTGGCGCCCTTGGCGTTCATGACCTTCATGCCGTTGCCCAGCACCTCCTCCATGGCGGCCTGGACGGTCAGGTCCAGCGAAAGCGCCAGCGGCGCGCCGTCATTGGCCGGATCGCGCAGCCAATGGTCGAAGGCCTTTTCGACGCCGGCGACGCCGACGACCTCGGCGCTGGCCACGTCTTCCTTGCCGAAGGTGGCGCCGCCCAGGATATGCGCGGCGATATGGCCGTTCGGGTAAAGCCGCATCTCGCGCGGGCCGAACAGCAGCCCCGGCTCGCCGATGTCATGCACGGCCTGCATCTGTTCGGGGCTGATCTTCTTCTTGATCCAGACGAAGGTGCGCTTGCCGGTAAAGTCCTTTTGCAGCCGTTCGATCTCCAGGTCGGGGAAGATGCGAACCAGTTCGCGCGCCGCGCGCTCGGGCTCGACCATCTGCTGGGGATGGGCGTAAAGCGAATGGGTCAGCAGGTTGGTGGCCAGCACCCGCCCCTGCCGGTCGGTGATGTCGGCGCGCTGCGAGATGATCTGCGCGCCGGTGGTCTGCACCCGCGGCTCGCTGGGCTGGCTGGCGGCCAGCACGCCCATCTTGGCGCCCACGGTGCCAAAGGCCAGCGCAAAGGCGCAGGACATGAAGAACAGCCGGGTCCGGGCGCTGCCGCGCGCCCTTTCCTGGATCGCGGCATGCCTTTGGGCGCGGTTCTCGGCCTCGATGGCATCGGGGTTCTCGCCTGTTTCGCGGGCGCGAAGGATGCGGGCCAGCGGGCGCAGCGGGGTGCGGATCATGGCGTGCTCTCCTGTGGTCTGCGGGGCGGGAAGCCGGCGGGACGTTCGACCGGCAGATCGGCATCGGCAGCGGAACCGGGGGCGGGCTCGGGCGACCGGGGCGCCGGGAAGGCCACCTGCCCCACGTCCACGAACTGGTCGGAACCGAAGGGCACCAGCTTCAGCCGCTCGAAATTCAGATCGACCAGCTGGCGCAGGCGCTCGGGGCGGTTCAGATAGGCCCATTCGGCGCGCAGCACGCCCAGATCCTCGCGCAGGCGGCCGATCTGGCGCTGGATGTCGCTCATCTCGCTGATGGCGGCCTGGGTGCGGTAATTCTCGCGATAGGCCCAGAAGGCCAGCCCCATCACCGAAAGCGCGGTCAGAAGGTAAAGCACCGAACGCATCACGCCCCCCTTTCCGACAGCAGCGGCAGGCCCAGCCCCGCCGGATCGACCCGGCCGGCCGGCGCCGCGGTGCGGATGCCGACCCGCAACAACGCCGAGCGGGCGCGCGGATTCGCCGCCAGCTCGGCCTCGTCCGCGCCGATGGCGCGGCGGAAGGGCAGCGTGAAGGCCGGCTCCTCGCGCGCGGCCTCGGGCGCATAGCGGCTGCCGCCGCCGGCGCTGTTCGAGCGCGCCTGCATGAACCGCTTGACGATCCGGTCCTCGAGCGAATGGAAGCTGACCACGGCCAGCTTGCCGCCCGGCCGCAGCGCCCGTTCGGCCGCCGCAAGCCCGGCGACCAGCTGGCCGAATTCGTCGTTCACCCAGATGCGGATCGCCTGGAAGGCGCGGGTCGAGGGATGGCTCTGCCCCGGCTTCGCGCGCGGCAGGCAGCCGGCGACGATGTCCGAAAGCTGGCCGGTGCGGCTCAGCGGCCGGGCGGCGACGATGGCCTTGGCGATGCGGCGCGAGGCGCGCTCCTCGCCGTAGAGATAGAGCACGTCGGCGATGACCGATTCGGGGGCGCTGTTCAGCAGGTCGGCCGCCGTCGGCCCCTCGCCGCCCATGCGCATGTCCAAGGGTCCGTCGCGCAAAAAGGAAAAGCCGCGCTCGGGCTGGTCAAGCTGCATCGAGCTGACGCCAAGGTCCAGCACCACGCCGTCGACCGGCCCACCGGCCAGCCTGTCGAGGTCCGAGAACGTGCCCTGGACCAGCCGCAGCCGGTCGCCATATTCGCCCGCCCAGGCCTCGGCCATGCGAAAGACCGCCGGGTCGCGGTCGATGCCGATCACTCGGTCGGCGCCCTGCTCCAGCAGGCCGCGGGCATAGCCGCCGGCGCCGAAGGTGCCGTCGACCCAGGTGCCCGTCACAGGCTGAACGGCCCGCAACAGCGGGCCAAGCAGGACGGGGATATGCGGAGCCTCGGCCATGCCCTAGCCCTCGTCCTTCGCCGCGGCGGGGGCCAGCAGCGACAGCGGATCGGCGCCCGGCTCAAGTTCCGGCACGCGGGCTTCCAGCGCGCGCTCTTCCTCGGCATAGGCATCGGGGGTCCAGACCTTCAGGCTGTCGCCGGCCGAGATGAAGAAGGCGCTGTCTGTCAGGCCGATCTTCTCGCGCAGCTTCTGCGGCAGGACCAGGCGGCCGTCGCCGTCGATCTCGGCCTCGTCGGCGTGACCCTGGTAGATGTTTTCCAGAAGGTTGCGGGCGGCCGAGCCGCGCGGCATGCGGGCGATGCCGTCCTCGATCTCTTCCATCGCCTCGATGGTGAAAAGCTGCAGCCAGTTCCAGTCGCGGGTGCCGTAGACGATGACCAGCTGTGCGCGCTTGCCGGCCTGCCAGTCGGGATCGGAGGCTTCAAAGACCCGGCGGAACTTGGCCGGGATGGAAACGCGACCCTTCGCGTCCACCTTGACCTCTTCCGACCCTCTGAAACGGCGTGCCAACGGCGCGCCCTCCTTTCACTGTCCCGACCTTTCCGGTTTGCCCGAAAAGGAAAGGCGGACCGGGCTGCTGCCACTGCCCGATCCGCCGCCCTCGTTCCCATCTCTGGGCCCCGTAGTTTCGGGGATCGCGCCCTGCGTTTCGCGCCACCTGGGGGAGGTGCTGCTCGCGCGCCGCAGAGGTCATTCGGAAACGGGTTGCCTGTATGAAAGCTGCTTGTCGCCTTTTGGGGTCTTGGCGCCCCTCGAGCCCGTTCCGTGAGCCAAGGGATGCCATGGGAATTCATGGGACGCAATGGATTTGTTTGGTCGGAACCTGGGCGCAGGCGGGCTATTGCCGGCGAACGCGGCGCGAACAAATTCACACCGGCGCGATCACAGGGGAAGGTATCGGATGCAGGGATAGAACAGCCACTAGATGTAGTATGGAGCGCCGATGTGGCAAATAAATCCCACCATTTCCCAGAATCGTCCCACGCGACCGGGTGGAGGGGCGATTCTTCCGTCGAAAAAGGGGAAAGCTTGCCGATTCGACCGGCCTTCACGGGCAATCACGCCGCGGTGATTCGGAATCCAGGGGCCGTTCCCATGATTTCCCGGACCCGTTTCCCGTGTTTTCCCGGCCGGGTGCGAAAGGCCAGGTCAGGCCATGCCGCCGGCGATCAGCCGCTCGGCCAGCCGGACGAAGGATTGCGCCACCGGCCCGTCGCCGGCCGCGATCGGCGTGCCGGCATCGCCCGCAAGCCGCAGGTCCAGGTTCAACGGGATCTCGCCCAGGAAGGGCAGGTCCAGCGCCGCGGCCTCGGCGGCGACGCCGCCATGGCCGAACAGATGCGCCTCGTGGCCGCAATTGGGGCAGATATAGGTGGACATGTTCTCGACCAGCCCCAGCACCGGGGTCTTGAGCTTGTCGAACATGTCGATGGCGCGGCGGGCGTCGATCAGCGCCACGTCCTGCGGGGTCGAGACGATGATCGCCCCGCTGACCTGCGCCTTCTGGCACAGCGACAGCTGCACGTCGCCCGTGCCGGGCGGCAGGTCGACCAGCAGCACGTCCAGCTCGCCCCATTTCACCTGGTTCAGCATCTGCTGCAGCGCGCCCATCAGCATCGGGCCGCGCCAGACCACCGCCTCGCCTTCCTTCATCATCAGGCCCAGCGACATGACGGTGACGCCATGGGCGTGCAGCGGCTCGATCATCTGGCCGTCGCTGGTGGGGCGCTGCCCGGTCAGGCCCAGCATGCGCGGCTGCGAGGGACCGTATATGTCGGCGTCCAGCAAGCCGACCCGCCGCCCCTTGCGCGCCAGCGCCACCGCCAGGTTCGAGGTCAGCGTCGATTTCCCGACCCCGCCCTTGCCCGAGCCGATGGCCAGGATCCGCGCCACGCCGCTGACCGGCGCGGGGCCGGCCTGGGGCGTGGGGTGGCGGCCGATCTTCAGGCTGGGCGGCGCCTCGCCGCCCGAACGGGCCGCGACCTGCGGGGCACCGCCGCGCGGCGCGGTCGGGGCGGTGGTGACGATCTGCACCTTCTCCACCCCCGGCAGGGCGGACAGCCGGCGCTGCGCCTCGGCCTCGACCGGGGCCAGCGCGCGGGCAGAGGCCGCATCGGCCGCCTCGATGACGAATCGCACCGCGCCCGATTCGACGTTGAGCGCGCGCACCAGATCGGCCGAAACCAGGTTGCCGCCCCCCGGAACCGCGATCTGGGCAAGTTCCTGAAGCACACGTTCCCGTGAGATGGTCATGGCTACCCCCGCATCAAAGCGCCCGCAGCATCGCAATTCGCGCGGGGATGGGCAAGCCGGGCTTGCGGGCTGATACCGCTAACCCCCTGTGACCCCGCGTAAAATACGACCGATCTGCTAGGGAAACTTGATCCAGCTTGTAAAAAGGCTGAAAAATTCACGGATTATTAACGCTTTGTAACAGTGTCCCAGAAACAGCCATGTAGATTCTGCATAGCAGCATCTCGCCCGCGGCCATTGTGCAGATGCAGAAAAGGGACCATGTTCGTCTCAACAGCGCGACAGGGAAAACCGACCGCGCCATCCGCAAGACGAAAGAGTGAATGAAATGGCTGTTCTCGATCTGATCCATGGCGGTATGCACCGCAACGACATCGCCGGCAACGGCGCGATCGCGAAATTCGTGGCCAATGTCCGTGACCATATGGCCCGCCGGGCGGTCTATCGCCAGACCCTGCGCGAACTGGGCGACCTGTCCAACCGCGAACTGGCCGACCTGGGCCTGAACCGCGGCAACATCCGCAGCGTGGCTTACGAAGCCGCCTGGGGCACGAAGTAAACGAATAGAACACCCGACCCACTCCTCCTCCCTTGGGTCCGGGTTCAGGCGGCATCCTCCCTCCTCCTCCCTGAGGATGCCGCCGCTCAGATACGGTGAAGCCCCTCCTCCTCCCTGGGCTTCACGGTTCCGGCGGCTCCCCCTCCTCCTCCCTGGGGATGCCGCCACCCCATACGGCGAGACCCCTCCTCCTCCCTGGGTCTCGCGGTCCGGCGGCAGCCTCTTTCCTCCTCCCGGAGGCGCCGCCAAACCGACACGGCGAAGCCCCTCCTCCTCCCTGGGCTTCCCGTTCTGCGCGGCGCCCTCCCCTCCTCCTCCCTGGAGGGCGCCGCCAAAACACCGCCGCAAGGCGGAACGGAATGCGACGGTCCTCTCCTCCTCCCTGGGACTGTCAGCTAGCGGTAATGGCCTCCTCCTCCCTGCCATTGCCGCACCCCATACGCGGCCCCTCCTCCTCCCTGGGCCAGCGTTGCGCGGCGGTGCCCCCTCCTCCTCCCTGGGCGCCGCCGCTTTTCATTTCCGGGCCATCGGGTTAATCGCGGGACATGTTGTCCTATCAGCACGCCTATCACGCCGGGAACCTGGCCGACCTGCACAAGCACGCGCTGCTGGCTTGGGTGCTGGCCTATCTGACCGCCAAGCCGAAGCCGCTGAGCTACCTGGAAACCCATGCCGGGCGCGGCCTCTACGACCTGTCGGCGCCCGAGGCGGAAAAGACCGGCGAGGCGGCCGCCGGCATCACCCGCGCGCTTTCCGAAAACTGGCTGCCCACGGATCACCCGCTGCGCCTTGCGCTGGAGGCGGTGCGCGCCCGTCATGGCGCGACCGCCTATCCCGGCTCGCCGCTGATCGCGCGGCATTTCCTGCGCCCTGGCGACGTGGCGCATCTGGCCGAGCTGCACCCGGCCGAGCACCAGGCGCTGGCCGAGGTCGCAGGCTTTGCGCATCTGCACCGGCAGGACGGGTTCCAGATGGCGCAGGCGATCTGCCCGCCCACGCCGCGGCGCGGATTGCTGCTGATCGACCCCAGCTATGAGGTCAAGGCCGATTACGACGCCATCCCGCGCCATGTCGCCAAGCTGGCGCGCAAGTGGAACGTCGGCGTGATCGCGCTGTGGTATCCGATCCTGGCAGACGGCCGCCATGCGCCCATGGTCGAGGCGCTGCGCCGCAACCATCCCGAGGCGCTGGTCTCGCAGGTGCGCTTCCCGCCGGCGCGGCCCGGCCATGGCATGGTCGGCTCGGGCATGGTGGTGCTGAATGCGCCCTATGGGCTGGAGACCGAGGCCCGGCGAATCGAGGCGCTTTTCTAGGACCGCTTGTTGGATCGTTGCGGGGGGACTTCGCGTCCCCCGTCCGCCGCTGCCGCGGCGGCCTCCCCCTGCGGGATATTTGGGCACGAAAGAAACCCGCGATAAGCCAGCGCCGCGGCCAGCCGGCGGTCGGTTTCGTCCTCGGGGCCATCGGCCCAGGGGCGGAAGCGCAGGCGGAAGGCGGCAAGGCGCGCCGGATCCTCGGGATAGCCGATGCGGGCCAGGCTGTCGGCCAGCGGCAGGTCGGGGCCCGGCCCCTCGGGCCAGACTGCAAGCCCCTGCAAGGCCAGCCGGCGCCAGTCGAAACGCGGGCCGGGGTCGATCTTGCGCCCCGGCGCCATGTCGGAATGGGCGATCACGCCCTGGGGCGGGATGGACCAGCGCGCCATGATGGCGCCGAGCAGCGCCTCGAGCGCCGCCATCTGCGGCTCGGGGAAGGGCCGGTCGCCGGGATTGACCAGTTCGATGCCGATGCTGCGCGAATTCACGTCCTCGCGCCCTTGCCACGCACCGGCGCCCGCGTGCCAGGCGCGGCGGTCCTCGGGCACCAGCGCCTCGGTCGTCCCGTCCTCATGGACCAGCCAATGCGCGCTGACCTCGGCGCCGGGATCGCAGAGCCGGGCGCGGGCCGAGGGGCCGTCCGCCATGCCGGTGTAATGGATCACGACCAGCGAAGGCTGTTGCCCGCGCCGGTCGCCGTGATTGGGCGAAGGGCTCAAAGCCCGGATTGGCGCAGCGGGCGCGGATCCCAGCCGCAGGCGAAACCATCGCCGTCCGGGTCGAGCCCGCGCGGGTCGATCACCGGCCCGCCCGCCGCGAGGAAGGCGCTTTGCGCCACATCCGCGCTGGCATAGCTGCGGCAGGCCCGCGCCGCCGCCGATTCGGAACTGCCGCTGCGCTGGTATTTCCGCGTGCCCGGCGCCTGGGTTTCCTGCTGCGCATAACGCACCAGCGAGGGAGTCGCGGCCTGCGTCGCCGCCGGTGCCCCGGCCGGGGGCGCTGCTGCGGCGGGGGCAGGCGCGGCTTGGGCGGCTGCCTGGGCGCGCGGCTTTGCCGCCGTGCCGGCGATCTGGGCTGCGGTGGGCGCCTGCGCCGGCAGGGCGATCGGGATCACCTTGGGCACCGGGCCCTTGCCATGCAGCGCGACCTCGCGCGCTTGCAGGTATTCCGCATAGGGCGAACCATTGTGCATGGCGCTGTAATTCGGGTTCCAGCCCGTATTCTCGCCGCAGCCGGCCAGGGCAAGAACGGGGCCAAGCAGGGCCAGGATCGCCAGGTTCCGCATCATTCTCTCCGGTTTGAGGCCGCTCACCACCAGCGCGAGGGTTTCGCCGCAAATCCTGCCGCAGATTCGAGGCTCTGTGCAAGGTTCAAGAGCCCGCCTTCGTCCCAGGGCCGGCCAATCAGCTGCATTCCCAGCGGCAGGCCCTGCCGATCCAGCCCCACCGGCACCGAAATCCCCGGCAGCCCGGCCAGGTTCACCGTGACGGTAAAGACGTCGTTGAGATACATCTCGACCGGATCCTTGCCCGACATCTCGCCCAGGCCAAAGGCGGCGCTGGGGGTGGCCGGCGTCAGGATCGCGTCGATGCCATCGGCAAAGACCTGGTCGAAGTCGCGCTTGATCAGCGCGCGGACCTTGCGGGCGCGGTTGTAATAGGCGTCGTAGAAGCCCGCCGACAGCACATAGGTGCCGATCATCACCCGGCGCTGCACCTCGGGGCCGAAGCCCTCGGCGCGGGTCTTTTCATACATCTCGACCACGCCGTCGCCGGCGCCCAGCCTGGCGCGGCGGCCATAGCGCACCCCGTCATAGCGCGCGAGGTTCGACGACGCCTCGGCCGGCGCGATCACGTAATAGGCCGGCAGCGCGTATTTCGTATGCGGCAGGGTGATGTCCACCACCTCGGCACCGGCGTCGCGCAGCATCTCGGCCGCCTTGTGCCAGAGCGCGTCGATCTCGTCCGACATGCCCTCCATGCGGTATTCGCGCGGAATGCCGATGCGACGGCCGCGGATGTCGCCGGTCAGCGCGGCCTCGTAATCCGGCACCGGGCGTTCGGCGCTGGTCGAATCCTTGGCATCGACCGAGGCCATGGCGCCCAGCATGATCGCGGCGTCGCGGACCGACTTGGTCATCGGCCCGGCCTGGTCCAGCGAGCTGGCAAAGGCGATCACCCCCCAGCGGCTGACCCGGCCATAGGTCGGCTTCAGCCCCACGGTGCCGGTAAAGGCCGCCGGCTGGCGGATCGAGCCGCCGGTATCGGTGCCGGTCGCGGCCAGGCACAGGTCCGCCGCCACCGCCGCCGCCGAGCCGCCCGAGGAGCCGCCGGGCGTCAGCTGCCGGTCGTCCACTTTCCACGGGTTGACCACCGGGCCATAGCAGGCGCTTTCGTTGGACGAGCCCATGGCGAATTCGTCCATGCTGAGCTTGCCCAGCATGACCGCGCCCGCATCCCACAGGTTCTGCGTCACCGTCGATTCATATTGCGGCAGGAAGCCTTCCAGGATCCGGCTCGCGGCCTGGGACGGCACGTCGCGGGTGCAGAACAGATCCTTGATGCCCAGCGGGATGCCGCACATGGCGGGCGCGTCGCCCGCGGCGATGCGCTTGTCGGCGGCCGCCGCCATTTCGCGGGCCTTTCCCGGGGTCTTGTGAGAATAGGCGTTCAGCGCGCCGGCGGCGTCGATGGCGCCGAGGCAGGCCTCGGTCAGCTCGGTGCTGGTGAAATCGCCCTTGCGCAGCCCGTCCCGGGCCTGGGCGATGGTCAGTTTGTTCAGGTCGCTCATTCCACCACCTTCGGCACGGCAAAGAAGCCCTCGCGCGCATCGGGCGCGTTCTTCAGGATCAGATCCTGCATCTCGCCATCGGTGACGACGTCCTGGCGGCGCTTGAGGCGCATCGGCTCGACCCCGGTCATCGGCTCGACGCCCTCGACATCGACCTCGTTCAGCTGTTCCATGAAATGCAGGATGCCGTTCAGCTCCTGCGCCAGCGCGGGCAGGTCGGCGTCCTTGACCGCAATCCGCGCCAGATGCGCGACCTTGCGGGCTTCGTCCTCGGTGATCGCCATGGGAGGCTCCTTTCGCTTGCGCCGGGTTTTACCGGGGCGGCCGGGGCGGGGCAAGCACCCGCGCAGGCGGAACCTTGCGGCGGAACTTTACGGCCGCCGCCGGGCTTGGCAGGATGCGGCAGCGCAAGAAAAGGAGCCCTTCCATGAAACTGACCTGGCTTGGCCATTCCGGCTTCCGGCTGGAGATCGAACAGGCGGTGATCCTGATCGACCCCTGGCTTTCGGGCAATCCGATGTTCCCCGAGGACAGCCGCGACGAGGCCATCGCGGGCGCCACCCATATCCTGGTGACGCATGGCCACGGCGACCATACCGGCGATACCGTCTCGATCGCCAAGGAGCTGGGGATTCCCGCCGTCGGCATCTACGACATGGTCTCGACCTGGATGAAGCACGAGGGCATCGAGGGCATCGGCTTCAACAAGGGCGGCACGGTCGATCTGGGCGGGGCCAGGGTGACGATGGTGAATGCCAGCCATTCCTCGTCCTTCGAGGGCGCCGAGGGGCCGGTCTATGCCGGCCACGAGTCGGGCTTCATGATCGCGGGCGAGGGCCATGTGATCTATGTCTCGGGCGATACCGACATCATGGCCGACATGGCGTGGATGGGCGAATATCACCGGCCCGACATCGGCATCCTCTGCGCCGGCGGGCATTTCACCATGGACATGGACCGCGCGGCCTGGGCGGCGCGGAAGTATTTCGACTTCAAGACCGTGATCCCCTGCCATTACAAGACCTTCCCGCTGCTGGCGCAGGATGCCGAGGTGCTGAAGGCCGGCCTGCCGGGCGTGCAGGTGATCGAGCCCGAGGTGATGCGGCCGATCTCGCTTTAGGGCCAGCGATAGGCGCTCGGCCCCGGCTCTGCCCGTCCCGCGGGCCGGGCCGGCGCGAAGATCTCGACCAGCAGCGGATGGCAGGCGGCGGCGTCGCTGGAATGCGCGCTGCCGCAATCGCCGCCCGGACAGGCCGAAAGCCCGCCGATCAGGTCGATCTCGGCAAAGAACTCGATATGGTCGCCGGGGCGCACCGGGCTTGCCTTCATGAAATATTCCCCGGTGTCGCGGGTGAAGCCCGTGCACATGAAGACGTTCAGCACGTCATGCACCAGGGGCTCGGCCGCCTCGCGCGACAGGCCCATCTCGGCCATCAGCGCGTTGACCAGGTTGGAATGGCAGCAATGGTGATAGTCCTGCCCGCTCAGCAGGCGATGGGTATAGGGGTCGCAGCGCGTGCCGATCACGTCATGGACCGAGCCGCCGTATTCGTCGATGCCATACCATTCCAGCGTATCCTCGGTCACGGTGGCCATCGGGCGCAGATGCGGAAAGCTGGACCACATGCGATGGCCGCGCGTCAGATGGGTGCCGTGCAGCGCGCGGGTCTTGCCGGAATAGAACCGTTCGCGCGGATCGGCGGCGGACCACAGGTTCAGGTCGCCGACCTGCGGCCCCTCGACGCTGGTGATGCGAAAGAAATGCCCGGCCGGCACGTGAAAGCAACGCGCCTCGCGCGGGGGCACCAGGCATTCCCCGGATTTGCGCGCCGTCAGGCGAACGGCCTGCAAGCCGGGCAGGTCCGGATCGGGAAGGGTATGGTTCGGATAGCAGATGACCGGGCGAATGGCCCGGCGCTCGGCGGCATCTTCGGGAATGGTTCGGATCATGGCGCGATGCTATGCGCGCGTCCCCGGCATCGCAAGGCTTGCGCACACCTTGCACAGCGCGCCTGCCGGCCCTGCCGCATGGGTATTTTGGAAACGGAAAAACGGTCCGCCTTTCACCGCTTCCCAAATACCCGAAAAACAAGAGCGCGGCCGGGAAGCCGCGCTGGAAGGCCCGCGCGTGCGGACAAGGTGGCCGCGCTTCAGGCGGCCTGGCGAATGTCGGCTTCCATCGGCATCGGATCGAAGCTGAAATAGCCGTACATCTGCTCCAGCACGGCCAGGGCCGCGCGGTCTTCCGCCTTGGCCGGCTTCAGCACGGCCAGGTTGGCGCTGGGTTTTTGGGTCTCGGCAAGGGTTTTCATCCGAAGGTCTCCGGGTCGAAGTGATGCTCTTCCCCGCCGAAAAAGATAATGCCGCGCCGCAGAAAAATCTACCTCTGCGACGCGGCGTCAACCGGTATATCACGGCATACCGGCCATGACGGCCGTGCAAATCAAACGATACGGTCCACCATCATGTGCTTGATCGAGGCGATGGCCTTGGCCGGGTTCAGCCCCTTGGGACAGGTATTGGTGCAGTTCATGATCGTATGGCAGCGATACAGCTTGAACGGGTCTTCCAGCGCATCCAGGCGCTCGCCCGTGGCCTCGTCGCGCGAATCGATGATCCAGCGATAGGCGTGCAGCAGGGCCGCCGGGCCCAGGTAGCGGTCGCCGTTCCACCAATAGCTCGGGCAGGCGGTCGAGCAGCTGGCGCACATCACGCATTCGTAAAGCCCATCCAGCTTCTTGCGATCCTCGATCGACTGGCGCCATTCCTTGTCGGGGGTCGGCGTCTCGGTGATGAGATAGGGGTTCACCGAGGCGTGCTGGGCATAGAAATGCGTCAGGTCGGGGATCAGATCCTTGACCACCGGCATGTGCGGCAGCGGATAGATGTTCACGTCGCCCTTGATCTCGTCCATGCCGTAGATGCAGGCAAGATGGTTGCCGCCGTCGATGTTCATCGCGCAGGAGCCGCAGATCCCCTCGCGGCAGGAGCGGCGGAAGGTCAGCGTCGGGTCGATCTCGTTCTTGATCTTGATCAGCGCGTCCAGCACCATGGGCCCGCATTTGTCCATGTCGACGAAATAGGTGTCGATGCGCGGGTTCTCGCCGGTATCGGGATCCCAGCGGTAGATGTTGAAGCGGCGGACGTTCGTCACGCCTTCGGGTTTCGGCCAGGTCTTGCCGACCCGCATGCGGCTGTTCTTGGGAAGGGTAAGTTGGACCATTGGGTAACTCCTGGTGGTCAGACCGTCGTCTTGCGACTAGGCCGTCATGCGGTGGCTTGGGCAGAGGGCGTCAATGCACCCTCCAGCCCGGCTGTTCGTAAAGCGGCCGCGTGGGCTTCTGCCCCGAGCGGCGCTGGACGCATTGGTCGAAGACCTGGGACGGATCGCGCCCCAGGATCTGGTCCGAGGACAGGTCGACGCTGACGAAGCCGCCGCGATAGCCGTGCGAGCCGACGCCGATGCCGACCTGGGTGCGCGGCGCGCGGGCGTCGAGCGCCTGGACCATGCAGACGCGCTCGGCCTCTGCGACCGGGATCTGCACCGGCGCGGGCGCGCAGGCCGCCAGCCCCAGCAGCGCCGGGGCAAGGCGCAGGCCAAGCGCGCCGCGCCCGGCCATCAGGCGGCCTGCTTGGCCGCCGCCGCGGCGCTGGCGATGCATTGCGTGGTGGACGGACGGCCGACGATGGCGGCCACCGCATCCCCCGCCCCGGCCGCGCCGGCAGCGGCGATGCTGGACAGTTCCGCCGTGGTGGCGTTCTGCATCACGCAATCGGTATAGGGCGCGACATTGGCGCCGGGCAGGCGCCGGGCCATCTCGCGGTTGACGATGACGCGGGCCGAGGACCGCATCGCCGCATCCGGCGCGGGGGCCGCGACCGGCGGCAGCGGCGCCGGCGCCATGCCGGGGTTCTGGACCACGCAGCCCGAAAGGGTCAGCGCGGCGGCGGTCAGGGCCATGGGCAGGATCAGGGGAAGACGCATCAATAAACCCTCGCTTTGGGTGCGATCTTTTTCAGGTCGATCCCGCCCTCGTCCTGGGTAGTCAGGGGTTCAAGATGAACGGGCCGATAGGCCAGTTTAACATCGTTGCCTTCGACCCAGGCAAGCGAGTGCTTGCGCCAGTTGGCATCATCCCGCTCGGGGTAGTCTTCATGGGCATGGGCGCCGCGGCTTTCCTTGCGCGCCTCGGCGCCGACGATGGTCGCCAGCGCGTTGGGCATCAGGTTGGTCAGCTCCAGCGTCTCCATCAGGTCGCTGTTCCAGATCAGGCTGCGGTCGGTGACCTTCAGGTCGTCCATCTTGGCCGCGATCGCCTGCATCTTCTCGACGCCCTCGGCCAGGGTCTTGTCGGTGCGGAACACCGCGGCATCGGCCTGCATGGTGCGCTGCATCTCAAGCCGCAGCTCGGCGGTCGGCACCGAGCCGTTGGCGTTGCGGATGCGGTCGAAGCGGTCCAGCGCCTTGTCCACCTGTTCCTTGTTGGTGGTGGGGATCGCCGCCTTGCGGTCGATCACCTGCCCGGCGCGGATGGCGGCGGCGCGGCCAAAGACCACCAGGTCGATCAGCGAGTTCGATCCCAGCCGGTTCGCGCCATGGACCGAGGCACAGCCGGCCTCGCCCACCGCCATCAGGCCGGGGAAGACCCGGTCCGGGCTTTCGGCGGTCGGGTCCAGCACCTCGCCCCAGTAGTTGGTGGGGATGCCGCCCATGTTGTAATGCACCGTCGGCAGGATCGGGATCGGCTCGCGCGTCACGTCCACGCCGGCGAAGATCTTGGCCGATTCCGAGATGCCCGGCAGCCGCTCGGCCAGGCTTTCCGGCGGCAGGTGCATCAGGTTCAGGAACATGTGATCCTTGTGCGGGCCGACGCCGCGGCCCTCGCGGATCTCGATGGTGATGCAGCGCGAGACCACGTCGCGGCTGGCCAGATCCTTGTAGGTCGGCGCGTAACGCTCCATGAAGCGCTCGCCCTCGCTGTTGGTCAGGTAGCCGCCCTCGCCGCGCGCGCCCTCGGTGATCAGGCAGCCCGAGCCGTAGATGCCGGTCGGGTGGAACTGCACGAATTCCATGTCCTGAAGCGGCAGGCCCGCCCGGGCCACCATGCCGCCGCCGTCGCCGGTGCAGGTATGGGCCGAGGTGGCGCTGAAATAGGCGCGGCCATAGCCGCCGGTCGCCAGCACCACCATCTTGGCGTTGAAGACGTGGATCGAGCCGTCATCCAGCTTCCAGCACACCACGCCGGTGCAGGCGCCGTCGGTGATGATCAGGTCCAGCGCGAAATATTCGATGAAGAATTCCGCCTTTTCCTTCAGCGACCGGCCATAGAGCGTGTGCAGGATGGCATGGCCGGTGCGGTCGGCGGCGGCGCAGGTGCGCTGCACCGGCGGGCCTTCGCCGAATTCGGTGGTGTGGCCGCCGAAGGGGCGCTGGTAGATCTTGCCCTCCTCGGTCCGGCTGAAGGGCACGCCGTAGTGCTCCAGCTCGTAGACCGCCTTGGGGGCCTCGCGCGCCAGGTATTCCATGGCGTCGGTGTCGCCCAGCCAGTCCGAGCCCTTGACGGTGTCATACATGTGCCACTGCCAGTTGTCCGGACCCATGTTCGACAGGCTGGCGGCGATGCCGCCCTGCGCCGCGACCGTGTGCGAGCGGGTCGGGAAGACCTTGGTCACGCAGGCGGTGCGCAGGCCCTGTTCGGCCATGCCCAGCGTCGCGCGCAGGCCCGCGCCACCGGCACCGACGACCACGACATCATATTCGTGCGTTTCGTATTTATAAGCAGCCATGGCGGAACCTCAGAGGACGACGATCGCGCCAAGGCCCATCCGGGCCAGCGCATAGACGGCGGCGGCGATGACCGCCCAGCCGAAGATCACGGAAAAGATGATGGCGGCCTTGCGCACGCCACCCTGGAAATAATCGTCGATCATGATCCGCGTGCCCTTGATGAAGTGGACCATGCCCACGATCACGAACAGAGCGGTGATGAGCGCCGGGAAGGGCCGGCCGAAATAGGCCAGCAGCTGTTCCTGCGACAGGCCGATGGCGCGGGCGACCACGATCATGAACAGCGGCGTCAGCACGGTCAGCGCGACGGCCGAGACGGTCATGGCCCAGTGGTGCTGGGTGCCCTCGTGCGCCGAGCCCAGGCCTTCGGCAGCTTTGCGGGGGGTGATGTAACGCATGATCCTGCCCTTTCCTCAGAACGCGAAGAAGATGATCAGCGTCAGCACGGCCAGGACGACCGAACCCGCGATCAGCGCCTGGCTGGATTTGCGCGCTTCCTCGATCTCCAGCCCGTAGCCCGCGTCATAGGCCAGGTGGCGCAGCCCGGCGAGCAGGTGATACCACAGCGACCACATCGAGCCGGTCAGGATGATGAAGCCCAGCCAGGACCGCATCACCCAGTCCGCGCAGGCGAAGGCGCCCGGCGAGGTGACGGCGGCGACCAGCCACCAGGTGATCAGCACGATCCCGGCGACCAGCGCGTGCCCGGTGATGCGGGTCATGATCGAGGTGATTGCGGCGATGGGCAGGCGATAGACCTGCAAATGCGGTGACAATGGCCGGTTGCCCCGGTTGACGTCAGCCATGATGCGCTCTCCTGCGTTCAGGCCCCGCACGCGACGGCTGGCGGCGAGGGCTGGCCGAAATTGGGTTTGCTTTTAGCCGCCTTGTCGCATCTGTCACGGGTGGATGCCAGACGTAAGGCGGATATGCGACAGATTTTCCGTTTTTGTGATCACGCAAACGCCAGCTGTGATCACGGGCAGGCTCCGACCCTTTCGAATGATTGCGGTATCAGGACGGACTCGCCGGATTTCCCCGGATAACCGAGGGATTCGGTCATGTTCAACCCCGGCGCGGCCGCGAGTCGCGGGCCGGCCGCGCCGGGGCGCAGGGCGGTCATTTCGGCATCAGGGCCCAGTAATCCAGGTCCAGCAGCACCTGCGGGGCATATTTTCCATCCTCGCCGCGCAGGGCGTGATCACCGGCCGCGCCCTTGTGCGCCACCAGCCGCAGCCGGATCGCGCCGACGCCCGGCGCATGGGTGTCAGCCTTGTCCAGCACCTCGGACCAGGCGCGGATGGTGTCCCCGGCAAAGCAGGGATTGGCATGGGCCCCGCCGTTCAGCGCCACGATCATCTGCGCATTGGCCAGCCCGTTGAAGCTGAGCGCGCGGGCCATGCTGATGACATGGCCGCCATAGATCAGCCGCTTGCCGTCCTCGCGGAAGGTGGCGTCGAAATGCACCTTGGCGGTGTTCTGCCACAGCCGGGTGGCCAGCATATGCTCGGCCTCCTCGATGGTGACGCCGTCCACATGGTCGATGACCTCGCCGACCTCATAGTCGCCCCAGCGGTGCGGCTCGCCGGCCAGGCCGAAGTCGTATTGCAGGAAATCCAGCCCCTCGGGCAGCACCAGATCGGAGGGCGCGACCGATTTCGCCAGTTCCGGCACCACCGGCTCGGGCGCCGGCGCCGCGTCGTCGCCCTTGCGCACCATGACCCAGCGCACATAGTCCAGCACCACCTCGTCCATCTGGTTCAGGCCGCGGGTGCGGACCCAGACCACGCCGGACTTGCCGTTGGAGTTCTCCTTGAGCCCGATCACCTCGGATTCGGAGCGCAGCGTGTCGCCCGGCCAGACCGGCTTCAGCCAGCGGCCCTCGGCATAACCCAGGTTCGCCACCGCGTTCAGGCTGATGTCGGGGACTGACTTGCCGAAGACGATGTGAAAGGCGATCAGGTCGTCCAGCGGGCTGCCGTCCAGACCCGAGGCGGCCGCGAACTCGTCCGAGGAATAAAGCGCGTGCCGCGCCGGGTAGAGCGCATGGTAAAGCGCGCGCTCGCCCTCGGCCACGGTGCGGGGGACGGCGTGGCGGATCACCTGGCCGACGCGGTAATCCTCGAAGAAGCGGCCCGGATTGGTCTTGCTCATGGTGGTTTCCTATTGCTGGCCCAGTTTCATGTCCGGGTGATAATCCGCCTCGATCTGCTTGGTGACGGCCTGGGCGCAGCGCATCACGCCGCGCGCCGCGTCGAAGGCATAGGCGGGGTCGCCATGCAGCTCCCAGCCCTTCGACAACGCCTCGCTGACCTTGTGGCAGAAGGCCGAGGTGTCGTCCTCGGTCAGCAGGCGATAGATCTTGGGCATGTCAGCCTCCAAAGGGGTTATAGCCCAGCCAGGCGTGGACCAGCGCCACGACCCCGAACAGGACCACGGTGCCGACCGCGGCCATCGCCTCCTTGCGGACCGGGAACGGCCCGGCGGGCGGGGTCCAGCCCGGCTGCGCGCGGTTGATCACGGCCATCTCGACCAGCGACCAGAGCAGCAGCCCGCCGAACAGCACGAAACTGGGCAGGTCGCCATTGGGCAGCAGATGCGCAAGGGCCCAGAGCGCAAAGCCGGTCAGCTGCGGGTGGCGGATATGGCGGGCCAGGCGGGTCTTCATGCCGGCGACGGCGAAAAGATAGAAGCCCAGCAGCACCAGCAGGTTGTTGACGCCCTTCAGCGGTGCGGTCGCGCCCCACCAATGGGGACCGTCCGCCATGCGATAGCCGATCACCATCAGCACCACCGAGACCGCCAGCGCCCCCGCCACGCCGCCCCGGCCCAGCCGGTCGCGCGGCCCCGGTGCCAGCCGCTTGAGAAGATGCGCCGCCCACCAAAGCGCCACGCCAAGGATCAGGATCAACATCTGGCTTTGTCCTTTCGCTGGATGTAAATGGCGCTTACTTTGCCATCACCCTGCCAGCGCGGCAATCGCCGCGGCCTTGGCCAAAGTGACGCGGGCGGTCTCGACATGCAGGTTCTCGACGATCCTGCCGTCCACCACCGCGACGCCCTTGCCCTGGGCCTGCGCCTCGTCGAAGGCCTCGATCTGGCGGCGGGCCAGATCGACCTCGGCTTCCGACGGCGCAAAGACCTCGTTGGCAATGGCCAGCTGTGCCGGGTGGATCAGGGTCTTGCCGTCGAAGCCCATGTCGCGGCCCTGCTCGCATTCGGCGCGCAACCCCTCGTCGTCCTTGAAGGCGTTGAACACGCCGTCCACGATGACCCGGCCATGCGCCCGCGCGGCCAGCAGGCACAGGCCCAGCCCCGCCATCATCGGCAGCCGGTCGGCGCGAAAGCGGCTGTTCAGCTCCTTGGCCAGGTCGTTGGTGCCCATCACCATGCCCTGCAGGCGCGGATGGGCGGCGATCTCGGCGGCGTTCAGCATGCCCTCGGCCGTCTCCATCATCGCCCAGAGCGGAGTGTCGGGCACCAGCGCCGCCACCCGGTCCAGGTCGGCGCCGCGGCTGACCTTGGGCACCAGCACCGCATCGGCGCCCGAGGCAAAGGCGCGGGCGTCGCCCTCGCCCCATTCGGTGTCCATGCCGTTGATGCGGACGATCCGCACCCGGCCGCCGTAATCGGCCTGCAGCGCTTTGGCCAGCAAGTCCCGCGCCCCCACCTTCTCGGCGGGCGCCACCGCATCCTCGAGATCGAAGATGATCGCATCGGCGGCCAGCGCCTGGGCCTTTTCCATGGCCCGCACATTGGCGGCCGGAATATAGAGGACGGAACGATAGGGACGGGTCATCGGGGCCTCGCGTAATAATCTTGCGCGAACCTGCCCCGAAAGGAAGCGAATCGCAAGCACCGATTTGCCGCACTGCGGCATCAGATCCCGTCCCAGATCAGCTTGGCCGAAACCAGCATCAGCGCCCAGGTGATGAAGCCATAGAAGACCTGCGCAGACATCCGCCGCACCAGCCACAGTCCCGCCAGCACGCCCAGCACGCCGGGCACCATCAGCACGGCGGCCACCGACAGGTTATGCGCCGACAGCTGGCCCAGCATGGCATAGGGAATCAGCTTCACCGCATTGCAGATGGCAAAGAAGATCGTCGTGGTGCCGGCATAGGTCATCGGCGTCATGCGCAGGGGCTGGGCATAGACCTGATAGGGTGCCGCGCCCGAATGCGACACGAAGCTGGTATAGCCCGAGATCGTGCCCCAGAAGCTGCCCGCCCCCCAGCGCGGCGGCCGGGCGCTGGCGCTGACCCGGCTGCGCAGCAGGGCGTTCAGCGCAAAGGCCAGGCCGATCACGCCGACGATCAGCCCGACCTGCGCGTCGTCGACGTGATGCGCGGTGGCCCAGCCCAGGGCGATGCCGGTGATCGCGCCCGGCACCAGCGTCCGCAGCACCCGCGCGTCGAAATCGCGGCGAAAGGCGATCAGCCCGCCGATGTCCGAGATGATATAGACCGGCAGCAGGATGCCCGCCGCCTGCACCGGCGACATGACCAGCGCCAGCAGCGGCACCGAGATGGTGCCGACCATGGACAGCCCTCCCTTGGCCAGCCCGATCGAAAAGGCGGCGATCACCGCCAGCACCCAGCCCAGCATCTCCATCCGCGCGCCCCCGTGTCCCGCCCCTCCCGAGTAATCCAGCGGCGCAACCGCGGCAATACGCCGCCGCCATTTCCATGTTAGCGGTTGACAACAGCGGTTTTCGCGGCGGACCCGCAGCCAAGGCTTGCGATTCTCATCCCGAGGGACTAGGCCACCGCGCGAACCATCATGGAAATCGGAGGTTAACATGGCCCGACCCAAGATCGCACTCATCGGTGCGGGACAGATCGGCGGCACGCTGGCGCATCTGGCCGCGATGAAGGAGCTGGGCGACGTCGTCCTGTTCGACATCGCCGAGGGCACGCCCCAGGGCAAGGCGCTCGACATCGCGCAATCGGGCCCGTCCGAGGGTTTCGACGCCGTCATGAAGGGCGCCAACGATTATGCCGACATCGCCGGCGCCGATGTGTGCATCGTCACCGCCGGCGTGCCCCGCAAGCCGGGCATGAGCCGCGACGACCTGCTGGGCATCAACCTCAAGGTCATGAAATCCGTGGGCGAGGGCATCAAGCAGCATGCCCCGAACGCCTTCGTGATCTGCATCACCAACCCGCTGGACGCCATGGTCTGGGCGCTGCGCGAGTTCAGCGGCCTGCCGCATGAAAAGGTCGTCGGCATGGCCGGCGTGCTCGATTCGGCCCGCTTCCGCCACTTCCTGTCGCTGGAATTCGGCGTCTCGATGCGCGACGTGACCGCCTTCGTGCTGGGCGGCCATGGCGACACCATGGTGCCGCTGACCCGCTATTCGACCGTGGCCGGCATCCCGCTGCCCGACCTGGTCAAGATGGGCTGGACCACCCAGGACAAGCTGGACGCCATCGTGCAGCGCACCCGCGACGGCGGCGCCGAGATCGTCGGCCTGCTGAAGACCGGCTCGGCCTTCTATGCGCCCGCGACCTCGGCCATCGAGATGGCGGAAGCCTATCTCAAGGACCAGAAGCGCGTGCTGCCCTGCGCCGCCTATGTGAAGGGCGCCTATGGGCTGGACGGGCTCTATGTCGGCGTGCCGACCGTGATCGGCGCCGGCGGCATCGAGCGCGTCATCGACATCACCCTGGACAAGGACGAGCAGGCGATGTTCGACAAGTCCGTGGACGCGGTCAAAGGGCTGGTCGCGGCCTGCAAGGGCATCGACGCCACCCTGGCCTGATCGCCGGCCAGCGACGGCAAGGACAGGCCCCGCCGGCTGCGGCGGGGCTTTTTCATGGCGCGGACGCACGGCCCGCGCAGCATAAGGCAGGCCAGCGCCGCGGCGGACGAACCGCTGGCCGTGCGGACCTCCTGGGCCCTGCCTGACCCCCGGCGCGCCCTGATCCGGGACGCGAAAGCGCCGGCCCAGGCCGGGGATTCCCGCCCCGCCGTCCCGGCAGCCGGGGATTTGCGATCACAGCCTCGAAAACTGTGATCACAAAAGGCGGATTACCGCCAGTTTTAGGGATTTCGCCCTTCATGGGGCTTTGGCGCCGGCGTGGAATGTGGCACAAGCCCCGCCAACCGACAACTGCGGGGGAAGACGATGAACATCCATGAATACCAGGCCAAGGCGTTGCTGCGCCAATACGGCGCGCCGGTCTCGGACGGGCGGGTGGTGATGAAGGCCGACGAGGCCAAGGCGGCGGCGGGGGAACTCGACGGGCCGCTCTGGGTCGTCAAGGCCCAGATCCACGCCGGCGGCCGTGGCAAGGGTCACTTCAAGGAAAAGGAAGCCGGTGAAAAAGGCGGCGTCCGCCTGGCCAAATCGGTGGAAGAGGCCGAGGAGCTGACCCGCCAGATGCTGGGCCGCACCCTCGTCACCCACCAGACGGGCGAGACCGGCAAGCAGGTCAACCGCATCTATATCGAGGACGGCAGCGACATCGAGCGCGAGCTGTATCTGGCGCTGCTGGTCGACCGCGGCACCTCGCGCGTCAGCTTCGTCGCCTCGACCGAAGGCGGCATGGACATCGAGGAAGTCGCCGCCTCGACCCCGGAAAAGATCGTGACCTTCAGCGTCGATCCGGCCTCGGGGCTTTCGGATTTCCACGGCCGCCGCGTGGCCTTCGCCCTGGGTCTTTCGGGCCCGCAGGTCAAGCAATGCGTGGCGCTGGTCAAGAACCTGTATCGCATGTTCATCGAGAAGGACATGGAGATGCTGGAGATCAACCCGCTGATCGTGATGAAGGACGGCAACCTCAAGGCGCTGGACGCGAAGATGGGCTTCGACAACAACGCCCTTTATCGCCAGCCCGACATCCTGGCGCTGCGCGACGAGACCGAGGAAGACCCCAAGGAACTCGCCGCCTCGAAATTCGACCTGAACTATATCGCGCTGGACGGCGAGATCGGCTGCATGGTCAACGGCGCCGGCCTGGCGATGGCGACGATGGACATCATCAAGCTGTTCGGCGCGGAGCCGGCGAACTTCCTCGACGTCGGCGGCGGCGCCACCAAGGAGAAAGTGACCGAGGCGTTCAAGATTATCACCTCGGACCCGAACGTCAAAGGCATCCTGGTCAACATCTTCGGCGGCATCATGCGCTGCGACATCATCGCGGAAGGCATCATCGCCGCGGTGAAGGAAGTTGGTCTGCAAGTCCCGCTGGTCGTGCGGCTTGAGGGCACCAACGTGGAGCTGGGCAAGCAGATCATCGGCGAGTCGGGCCTGAACGTGATCGCGGCCGACGACCTGTCGGATGCGGCGCAGAAGATCGTCAAGGCGGTCAAGGGCTAATGCGGATCGCGGTGATTTGTATGCTGAGCGCGGCCAGTCTTTCTGCCTGCACGAACTACGAAGGCATTCCGGCCGGTGCTGAAAATGCGCCTGAAGTCGTGCCGGCTGCGGCTCAAGCACCGTTTGACAGGGCTGAACAGCTACGAATTGCCACGCGAGCCTGTCTTGCAAGCGAATTGCAGGGGCCACAAACCCTGCAATCACTGCTTGGACAGGGCTATACGATCACGCGGGAATGGACGGGCGCCTACTCCTATACCCGAATGGAACCTGTTGCGGGCAAAGGCCTGTTCGAGAAGGTCGACATCATAAAGGTCAGCGACCCTAATGGACCAATCCCATGTGACATCGACGTCAGGCGTGACGTGGGATATTCGTCATTCCGCACGGTCCATTCGGAAATGATTGCCCAAGGCTACCAGCCGGTGGCCGACACTGGAGGGCGTTCGACCTTTACGAAAGGCGATATCAGTTTCAGCCTTTCCGGCAGATACAGCCATTCCGAGCCGCTGGCGACCATCACGCTAAGCCGAGATACGAAATGATGCGGGCATAGGCCCGCATGAACTTGATTTTTGCAGGAGGCTTGAATGGCCGTTCTCGTCAACAAAGACACCAAAGTCATCTGCCAGGGGATCACCGGATCCCAGGGCACCTTCCACACCGAACAGGCCATCGCCTATGGCACGCAGATGGTCGGCGGCGTGACCCCCGGCAAGGGCGGCACGACGCATCTGGACCTGCCGGTCTTCAACTCGGTCCACGAGGCCGTGGAAAAAACCGGCGCCAATGCGTCCGTGATCTATGTCCCGCCGCCCTTCGCGGCCGATTCGATCCTGGAAGCCATCGACGCGGAAATCCCGCTGATCGTCGCCATCACCGAGGGCATCCCGGTCCTCGACATGATGCGGGTCAAGCGCGCGCTGATCGACAGCAAGTCCACGCTGATCGGCCCGAACTGCCCCGGCATCCTGACGCCGGGCGAATGCAAGATCGGCATCATGCCGGGCTCGATCTTCTCGCGCGGGTCGGTGGGCGTCGTGTCGCGCTCGGGCACCCTGACCTATGAGGCGGTGAAGCAGACCACCGACGTCGGCCTGGGCCAGTCCACCGCGGTCGGCATCGGCGGCGACCCGATCAAGGGCATGGAGCATATCGACGTGCTGCGCATGTTCCTGGACGACCCCGAAACCGAGTCGATCATCATGATCGGCGAGATCGGCGGTTCCGCCGAGGAAGAGGCCGCCGAATTCCTGGCCGAGCAGAAGCGCAAGGGCAAGTGGAAGCCGACCGCCGGCTTCATCGCCGGGCGCACCGCGCCGAAGGGCCGCCGCATGGGCCATGCCGGCGCCATCGTCTCGGGCGGCAAGGGCGACGCGGAATCCAAGATCGAGGCCATGAAATCGGCCGGGATCATCGTCGCCGACAGCCCCGCGGGCCTGGGCGAGGCGGTGCTGAAAGCGCTCGGCCGGTAACTTTGCCGCAAGGCTTTTGACTTGGGCGCGGCCCCTGCCTACCTTTAGCGGGGGCCGCGCCAGACCTTACCAGCAGGTGCCAGATTGGACCGCCGTCGTCGCCAGATCGTCGCCAGAACCGCCGGGGCAGCGCCCTGCCCGGCCTGCGGCCCTGCCCCGCTGCCCAATCGAGGCGCGGCATGATCCCGCAGCCCCAACCGCCGGCGGAACGCCCCGCCTCGCCCGTGGCGGCGCAGGACTGGGCGCTTTGCGTCTCGACCTATCAGCGCGGCAAGCTGCTTTGCGATTGCGTACGTGCCGCGATGGCCTCGACCGAGCGGCCGGCCGAGATCGTCATCGTCGATGCCAGCGCCGACTGGGCGCAGAACCGTGAAGGGGTCGAGGCGGTGATCGCCGCGGCCGGCGGCTGTCCGCTGACCTATGTGCCGGCCCGGCGCAAATCGCTGACCGTGCAGCGCAACCAGGCCGTCGCGCTGGCCCGTGCCGACATCCTGTTCATGATCGACGACGACGCGCTGCTGCATTCGGGTTGCGCCGCGCAGATCATGGCGCATTACCGCGCCGACACGCAGGGCCGGATCGTCGCCATCTCGGCCCGCAATGCGCCGCTGGCCGGCGCGAAGGCCGGGGACGAACGCAAGCAGACCAACCGCGCCGGCGCGCTGGCCAGGGGCCGGGCGGGGCCGGTGCAGCGCGGCATCGACCTTGCCCTGCACCACCTGCTGATGATCCCGGCCGAGCAGCGCTTCCTGGGCTACGACCGCCCCGAGCGGCGCTGGCAGGGCGACGCCACCCTGCCGCAGGGGCTGCTGCGCGTCGATTTCATCGTCGGCTTCGCCATGACCCTGCGCCGCCACCTGGCGCTGCGCGAACCCTTCGACGAAGGGCTGGCCGGCAGTTCGATCGCCGAGGATCTGGATGCCAGCTATCGCTTTGGCCGGCACGGGATGCTGGCCATCGCGCCGGATGCGCATATCCACCATTTCGAGGCGGCGGCAGGCCGCGACCGGCGCCGGATCAGCACCATGCTGGCCATGCTCAACATCGCCTATTTCGTCCGCCGCAATTCCGAGCGGCAGGGCCGCGACCTGGCCCGCTATGCGCTGTGGTACCTGCGCATGACGCTGGCCGAACTGCCCAAGGACATCGCCGGAGGCCGCTGGGATCTGCCGCAATTCCGCGGCGCCCTGCTGGCCGGCCGCAACCTGCCCGCCCTGCTGCGCCAGCCGCGCGCCGGGCTGCCGGCATGGTATCAGGATCTTCAGACCAGGCTGATGGCCGGGACCACCCCCGGACATGGCCCGAACAATGCGACCGCCCCTGATCAAGGCGCGAACGGATAGGATTTCCCGGAGGCAAGCCAATGAACGATCAATCCCCAAACTCGGCCTTCCACGATTCGAGCTTCCTGCAGGGCCATAACGCGGCCTATGTCGAGCAGCTTTACGGCCAATGGGCCCAGAACCCGGCGGCGGTGGATCAGGCGTGGGACGCCTTCTTCCGCAGCCTGGGCGACGAGGAGACCGTCGTCACCCGCGAGGCCAAGGGCGCAAGCTGGCAGCGCGCCGACTGGCCGCCGGTGCCCGCCGACGACACCACCGCGGCGCTGACCGGCGAATGGCCGATGCTGCCCAAGTCCGAGGCCAAGGCGGCGCTGGACAAGATCGCCGCCAAGGCCGGCGAAAAGGGCGTGAACCTGACCGACGAGCAGCTCAAGCGCGCCGTGCTGGACAGCGTCCGCGCCATCATGCTGATCCGCGCCTTCCGCATCCGCGGCCACCTGCATGCCGACCTGGATCCGCTGGGCATGCGCGAGATCCCCGACCACGGCGAGCTGGACCCCAAGACCTACGGCTTCACCGAGGCCGACCTGGACCGGCCGATCTTCATCGACAACGTGCTTGGCCTGCAGATCGCCACGATCCGCCAGATCGTCGACCTGATGAGCCGCACCTATTGCGGCACATTCGCGCTGCAGTTCATGCATATCTCGAACCCCGAAGAGGCCGGCTGGCTCAAGGAGCGGATCGAGGGCTACGGCAAGGAGATCGCCTTCACCCGCGAGGGGCGCCGCGCCATCCTCAACAAGCTGGTCGAGGCCGAGGGCTTCGAGAAGTTCCTGCATGTCAAGTATATGGGCACCAAGCGCTTCGGCCTTGACGGCGGCGAGGCGCTGATCCCGGCGATGGAGCAGATCATCAAGCGCGGCGGCGCGCTTGGCGTCAAGGACGTGGTGATCGGCATGCCGCACCGCGGCCGCCTGTCGGTCCTGGCCAATGTGATGGGCAAGCCCTATCGCGCCATCTTCCACGAATTCCAGGGCGGCAGCTACAAGCCCGACGACGTGGACGGCTCGGGCGACGTGAAATATCACCTCGGCGCATCGTCGGACCGCACTTTCGACGACAACACCGTCCACCTGTCGCTGACCGCGAACCCCTCGCACCTCGAGGCGGTGAACCCGGTGGTGCTGGGCAAGGTCCGCGCCAAGCAGGACCAGCTGTCCGACCAGACCTATCGCACGGCGGTGCTGCCGATCCTGCTGCATGGCGACGCGGCCTTTGCCGGCCAGGGCATCGTGGCGGAATGCTTCCAGCTTTCCGGCATCAAGGGCCACCGCACCGGCGGCTGCATCCATATCGTGGTGAACAACCAGATCGGCTTCACCACCGCGCCGCATTTCAGCCGCACCTCGCCCTATCCGACCGACATCGCGCTGATGGTCGAGGCGCCGATCTTCCACGTCAACGGCGACGACCCCGAGGCGGTGGTCCATGCCGCCAAGGTCGCGACCGAGTTCCGGCAGAAATTCCACAAGGACGTGGTCATCGACATCTTCTGCTATCGCCGCTTCGGTCACAACGAAGGCGACGAGCCGATGTTCACCAACCCGGTGATGTACAAGAAGATCAAGGGCCAGAAGACCACGCTGCAACGCTATACCGAGCGGCTGGTCGCCGACGGCCTGGTCCCCGAGGGCGAGATCGAGGAGATGAAGGCCGCCTTCCAGGCCCATCTGAACGAGGAGTTCGAGGTCGGCAAGAACTTCAAGCCGAACAAGGCCGACTGGCTGGACGGCAAATGGTCGGGGCTCGAGGCCGAGCATGCCGAGGAGAACCTGGGCCAGACCGGCATCGCGCCCGAGACCATGGCCGAGATCGGCGGCGCGCTGACCCGCGTGCCCGAAGGCTTCGACCTGCACAGGACCGTCGGCCGCCTGCTGGAATCCAAGAAGCAGATGTTCGAGACCGGCCAGGGCTTCGACTGGGCCACGGGCGAGGCGCTGGCCTTCGGCTCGCTGCTGCTGGAGGGGCATCCGGTGCGCCTCGCCGGGCAGGATTCGACCCGCGGCACCTTCTCGCAGCGCCATTCGGCCTTCGTCGACCAGGCGACCGAGGAACGCTACTACCCGCTGAACCACATCCGCGGCGGGCAGGCGCGCTACGAGGCCATCGACTCGATGCTGTCGGAATATGCGGTGCTGGGCTTCGAATACGGCTATTCGCTGGCCGAGCCGAACAGCCTGGTCATGTGGGAGGCCCAGTTCGGCGATTTCGCCAACGGCGCCCAGATCATGTTCGACCAGTTCATCACCTCGGGCGAAAAGAAATGGCTGCGCATGTCCGGCCTCGTCATGCTGATGCCGCATGGCTATGAGGGCCAGGGCCCGGAACACAGCTCGGCCCGGCTGGAGCGCTGGCTGCAGATGTGCGCCGAGGACAACTGGATCGTGGCGAACTGCACCACGCCGGCGAACTATTTCCACATCCTGCGCCGGCAGCTGAAGCGGCCCTTCCGCAAGCCGCTGGTGCTGATGACGCCGAAATCGCTGCTGCGCCACCCGCTGGCGGTGTCCACGGCGGACGAGTTCCTGGCCGGCTCGACCTTCAACCGCGTGCTGGTGGACGATGCCGACCGCGGCAAGTCCGAGTTCAAGCTGGCCCCGGACGACAAGATCCGCCGCGTGGTGATCTGCTCGGGCAAGGTCTATTACGACCTCGCGCAGGCCCGCGACGCCGCCGGTGCCGAGGATGTGCATATCCTGCGGCTCGAGCAGTTCTATCCCTTCCCGGCCCAGAGCATGTCCAAGGAGCTGGAACGCTTCAAGGATGCCGAGATCGTCTGGTGCCAGGAAGAACCCAAGAACCAGGGCGGCTGGAGCTTCGTCGAGCCCAATATCGAATGGGTGCTGTCGCGCATCGGCGCCAAGCACGGCCGGCCGCGCTATGTCGGCCGCCATGCCGCGGCCTCGCCGGCCACCGGGCTTGCCTCGCGCCACAAGGCCGAGCAGGAGGCCCTGGTCCACGAAGCGATCACCATCGGGGCCTGACATGGCAGTGGAACTACGCGTCCCCACGCTTGGGGAATCGGTATCCGAGGCGACGGTGGCCACCTGGTTCAAGAAACCGGGCGACCGCGTCGCCGTGGATGAAATGCTGTGCGAGCTGGAAACCGACAAGGTGACGGTCGAGGTGCCCTCGCCCGTCGCCGGCAAGCTGGCCGAGATCGTCGCGCCCGAGGGCACGGTGGTCGCGCCGAACGCGCTGCTCGCGCAGATCATGGAACAGGGCGATGCCGGCCCGGAAGAAATGTTGCCCAAGGCTGATGCGGGCACGAAGGCTCAGGAAGGACAGAGGAAGATGAGCGGAAAATCCGTCGACGTGATGGTGCCCACCCTGGGCGAAAGCGTGACCGAAGCGACGGTCGCGACCTGGTTCAAGAAGGTCGGCGACGCGGTCGCGCAGGACGAGATGCTGTGCGAGCTTGAGACCGACAAGGTCTCGGTCGAGGTGCCGGCCCCCGCCGCGGGCGTGCTGGCCGAGATCCTGGCCCCCGAGGGCGCGACGGTCGAGGCCAGCGCCAGGCTGGCCATCATCACCGAAGGCGCGACCGCGGCCCCCAAGGCCGAGGCCCCGGCGGCCGCCGCAGCCGCCGTGCAATCGCCCGGCGCCGGCCCGGAAACGCCCGCGCCGCGCAAGGATGTCGAGGACGCCCCTTCGGCCAAGAAGGCCATGGCCGAGGCCGGGGTCGGCCGCGATGCCGTCACCGGCACCGGCCGCGACGGCCGGGTGATGAAAGAGGACGTGGCCCGCGCCCCTGCC
>NZ_VCBQ01000120.1:0-13270 GCF_006386455.1 Paracoccus sp. FO-3
TATGGTTTGATCGTTCGGAAGGCGTGAAACAGTTTGTTGGCGGCCAGTGAAGCGGCTTCAAGTCCGCCATTTTGGCGTTGTGGTGGGCGCTGTTGCGTAAATCTGATGCTGGCCGCAACTCCCCTTTCCCCGGACACATTTATCCCACGACCGTCGTGACAGGTATGCCGAGCGCGGTGAACCGATTCGTAAGCCTACGGGGAAGGCCGTCTTTTTGGTTTGAGGCTTGGGGCGTAGATCCGGCGCTATGTCCGACCATAGATACAGACCCGAAGTAGAGGTCCTTTCTGTCACCGATACGGGGCGCCGTCGGCGTTGGACGGATGAGGAAAAACTGCGCATCGTTGAAGAGAGCCTTGGCGGTCGCGGCCGTGTCGCCGAGACAGCCCGTCGTCATGATATCGGTCGCACCCTTCTGGTGCGCTGGCGACGCCAATACCGAGAAGGCAGACTCGGTGTCACGAACGAAGACTGCCCGCGGTTCATGCCGCTCGCCATCGCCGCGTCCGACGCGCTCGCGAGCCCGTGTGCGCCCCAGGCACCGGCCCCGGCGCCTGCGACCGCCCATCTTGAGATGGCGGAAATCACCCTGGTGAATGGTCGCCGTCTCTGCGTGGCCGCCACAATTGATCCGGTGGTTCTGGCACGCCTGTTGCAAGCATTGGATCCGACATGATCGCGTTCCCGGCGGGGGTGCGCGTGTGGATCGCAGGCGGGGTGACGGATATGCGCTGTGGGATGAACGGCCTGGCGCTGAAGGTGCAGGAGGGTCTTGGGCGCAAACGAAAGCTGGCGAGGTCTTCTGCTTCCGGGGGCGCCGGGGCGATCTCGTGAAACTGCTCTGGCATGATGGGGTGGGCATGTCGCTCTATGCCAAGCGGCTCGAGGCGGGAAAGTTCATCTGGCCGGTGAGCCAGTCCGGACAGGCTGTTCAGGTCTCTGCAGCGCAGCTCGGCTATCTCCTGGAGGGGATCGGCTGGCGCAATCCGCGCTGGACGCAACGCCCTGCGAAGGTTGGATAAATCAGCCGGAAGGCCCTTGTTTTACTGGCCCTGGGCGGGCAGCCGTGATAGGTATTTGCGATGTCAGAGGCCCGATCCGAACTTGAAGAATTACGCGCCGTGCTTGCGGCGACGGAGCAGCGTGCCGCGGCTGCCGAGGGGCGAGCAGCCACGGCCGAAGCCGATCTGGCACGGGCGCGCGCGGTGGTCTCGACCTCCGAAGCGATGATCGCCGGCCTCAAGCTCGAGATCGCGCTGCTCAAGCGCGACAAGTATGGCCGCAGTGCGGAGCGCAGCGCCAAGTTACTCGACCAGCTGGAACTCCAGCTCGGGGAGCTGATTGCAGACGCCGCCGAGGACCGGATGCGGGCCGAGCGGAAGACGACCAAGGTCGGCGGCTTCGAGCGGCGCAAGCCGGTGAAGAAAGCCTTCCCCGAGCATCTTCCGCGCGAGCGCGTGGTGGTCGAGGCCCCCAGCACCTGTTCATGCTGCGGATCCGATCGCATCGTGAAGATGGGCGAGGACATCACCGAGACGCTGGAGGTCATTCCGCGCCAGTGGAAGGTGATCCAGACGGTCCGGGAGAAGTTCACGTGCCGGGCCTGCGAAAAGATCACCCAGCCCCCGGCGCCCTTCCATCCGATCCCGCGGGGATGGGCCGGCCCCAGCCTGCTGGCGATGATCGTGTTCGAGAAGCGAGCCTTTGTCCGCCATTGGTCCGAGGACAATGGCGAGCGCCAGCATCAGCCCCTCAACCGTCAGGCCGAACGCTACGCCCGCGGGGGCGTGGACCTCAGCCTCTCCACACTCGCCGACCAGGTCGGCGCGGTCGCTGAATTGTTGAAGCCGCTGAACGCCCTGATCGAGGCGCATGTCTTCACCGCGGCCCGGTTGCATGGGGACGACACCACGGTGCCGCTGTTGGCCCGCGGCGGCACGAAAACCGCCCGGCTCTGGGCCTATGTGCGCGATGATCGTCCCTTCGACGGGGCCGCGCCGCCCGCGGTGGTGTTCCGCTTCTCTCCCGGTCGCGCCGGGGAACATCCGACGAAACATCTGGCAGGCTGGCAGGGCATCCTGCAGGCGGATGCCTATGCCGGGTACAACCAGCTCTACGACGCCGCCCGGCAGCCTGGGCCGGTGGCATCGGCGCTGTGTTGGTCACACGCGCGGCGCAAGTTCTTCGAACTCGCTGACGTGCAGACCAACATCCGCAAGGGCAAGTCGGCCAAGGAGATCTCGCCCATCGCCGTCGAGGCGGTGAAGCGCATCGACGCGCTGTTCGAGATCGAGCGTACGGTCTGCAGGCAGTCCGCAAAGGCGCGGCTGGAGATGCGGCAGCGCCAATCGGCGCCGCTGGTCGCGGACCTCGAGCAATGGCTCCGCAGCGAGCGCGCGCTGCTGTCGAAGCATGCCAAGGTGGCGAAAGCCATCGACTACCTACTGTCATCCAACCATTGGCCCGGCTTCACGCGGTTCCTCGACGACGGGCGGGTCTGCCTCTCGAACAATGCCGCCGAGCGTTCTCTGCGCGGGGTGGCCCTCGGCCGAAAGGCTTGGCTCTTCGCCGGATCAGAGCGCGGCGGACAGCGCGCCGCCGCCATCTACACGCTGATCGGCACGGCCAAGCTCAACGACATCAACCCGCAGATGTGGCTCGCCGACGCCATCGCCGACATGCCGGTCTCACGCCTGCACGCACTGCTCCCGTGGAACTGGAAACCTGCAGACAAAACGAAAAGCGCCGTCAAGGCCGCATAGCCGCGGCACTCGCCGTATGTTTACCTTAAGTTCACAGGCTATCCCAAAGGACCAGCGATGGTTTTCGGTTGCAGCACCGAAAAAAACCGCCATCGTTTTCGTCATGTTGAGCGAATGACCGACCGCGACAAACGGTGAGGGTCAACTGCGACGTCCGCTCCAGCAGCGACAAGATCGTTTCCGCCCAACTCCAGGCTTTCAACCGCGCCGAGACTGAAGCGTTTCAGGGAAAGCTTGCGGCGCCTTTTCGCGCAACGCGTCGGAAACGGACTTGTTGCGGATTGATCGGTCCCAATGCTGCAGCTGCACGTTACCCGCTTTGCGCTCTATCTGGACAGTCAGATCACAGCCCGGTTCGCGGCGTATCATCGTCTGTGTGCGACGTCCTCTCAGCTTCGCCCGCTCGCTGCTTGTGAATCGGATTCCCGGGCATAAGGATACGCTGGGCATTGCCGTCGGGATCGTCAAACTGGTCGTGGTTCAGCGCCCAGATGAACGCGGCCAGACCGATCAGCCCCATGCCGATCGACAGCGGTATGAGCAACCCGAGGCTCATTCCTCGATCCGGCGGATCGCGCGGTAGGCATGCCAAGTGCCGTGGCCCAGCACCGGAAACACCACGGCCAGCGCGACAAGCCCGGTCAACACGCTGAGCGCAACGCCGCTCGCGACGATCGCGCCCCATGTCAACGCAACCGGCACGTTCCTGACCGTCATGGCAAAGCTGAGGCCGAGCGCGGTCAGCGCGTCGCGCCGTTCAGCCAGAATCATCGGGATCGACAACAGACTGAGCGCAAAGGCAAAGGCGGCAAACAACCCGCCAACCGCCCCGCCGACAACGATCAGCATCCAGCCGCGCGGTGTCGTCAATACGTTGATCAACGCTTCCTGCGCCCCCGGAAACGGCGCAAGCCCGAAGAACAGCGCATAAAGCAGATCGGCGGTGCGTATCCAGAACAGCACCAGCATGCCCAGCATCAGACCGGCGAATGCCAGCTGTCCCAACGAGACGTCCGGCACCGACAGCATCCGCGCCAGCGAGACCCTCTCGTCCTGCTCGAGCGCACGACTTTTCTCATAGAGCCCGATGGCAAGGAATGGCCCGACGATCAGAAAACCCGAAATCGTCGGCAGCGCGAGGTAGAGCAGCCCGAATGACCCGAGCGCCCACAGGATCGCGTAGGACAGCAGGACGAGGAATATCCCGTAGGCAAGGCTCTGCCCGATGCCGTTGCGAAAATCGCGCCACCCGGCAGACAGCCAGGCGAAGGCCTCAGATGCGGGCAGCGACCGGGCAAGCGCCGAGGCCGGTCTGTCAGGTGTGCGCAGCGTTGGAAGTGGTTCAAGCATGTCAGACCTTTCTCAGCATGCGGGCTTGGCCGCAGCGGCACGCTCCGACAATGTGCAATCGGGCTGCGAAAGCACGGCGATCGTGATCAGATACGCATTGGCGGCGATGAAAAGGCCGACGGCCAGAACCGCACCCGTGATCGCAAGTTTGCGCTGCGGGCTCCAGGTCATTCCTGTCCTCCGGCGTCGCGCTCGGACAGGGTCGCGACATAGAGTGCCAACAGATTGATTTCGGCCTCCGACAAGCGGCCCGACCATGCCGGCATGACGCCCTGCCGGCCGTGGCGCAGCGTATCCAGCACGGTGGCGCGGTCCTGGCCGTAGATCACCGCATCATCCGCGAGTGACGGCGCGCCGTTCATCATGCCGCCTTCGCCGTCTTCGCCGTGGCAGGAACTGCAATTGTCGGCGAACAGGATCGCGCCTGGCCCGTCCGGGTCGACATCGCCCTCGGGCAGCGCGACGACGTGATCGGCAAGCGCGCTGCGCTCAGCGCGCTCCATCCAGTCAAAGGCTGGCATTTGTCCGAACCTTGTGTCGTCACCCGTCGTGTTGATGCCGACACGCAGCGTTTCGGCGATACCTTCGGGCTCACCATCCCAGAGCCAGTAGTCATCGCTCAGCACCGGAAAACCGGGGCCGCCGCCGCCGTCTTCGCCGTGACAGGCGGCGCAATTGTCCTGGAACAGCCGATGCGCCGCCGCCATGCCCGGGATCATCACCGAGGCGTCATCACGAAGCGCTGCAAAATCGCCGGTCTCGAAGCGCGCCAGCCATCGGCTGCGATCCGCGCTCAGCGCCTGATAGCGCTCAACCGCCATCTCGCCCTGATCCAGTCCGAGCAGGCCGCGCGTATAGTCCTTTCCCAACGGCCACGCGGGAAGCAGCACCCACGCGATCACCGAATAGACGAAACTCAGGATCAACGCCCAGATGGCGATCCTGGGGAACGGGGTGTTCAGCTCGCGAATGCCGTTCCAATCATGCCCCGTCGTATCGTAGCCACTGATCGGATCGACCTCGCGGTGGCCGGTATGCGGGTCGATCTCGGTGTCACCGCCGGGGTTGAGGCGCGGATCGTCGCTCATTGCCGGTCCTCCGCTCTTTGCTCGGGAAGGATCGACCGCGCGATGCGCTCCTGCTCGGCGCGGCGCTTGGGGTTATAGGCACGGATCGCGACGATCAGAAAAAAGCCCATCATCCAGATCGGGCCAAAGGTCTTGGCGACGAAGACAAGCGTATCGTGGCTCATTCTGTCTCCTCCGCCAGCAGTTCGTAGGGCGCATCGGTCAGCGTCCCCAGCGATTGCAGATAGGCCACAACCGCATCCATCTCGGTCAGTCGTGTCGGATCGCCGTCGAAGGCGCGCACCGCGACATCCTCGCCGTAGCGGTCGCGCACCGCGTCGCCCGCGTCGGAGTCCGGTTGGCTCTGGCCTTGCGTATCGCTCATCGCGGCTTCGATCATGTCGGCATCATAAGGCACGCCGAGCCGCGCCAGCGTGGCCAGTTGGTCGCGCAGAAGATCAGTGTCCAGCGCACGGGTCAGCCACGGGTAGGCGGGCATGATCGAGGCGGGCACGACGCTGCGCGGGTCGATGAGATGCGCCACGTGCCAGTCGTCCGAGTATTTCTCGCCCAGCCGCGCCAGATCGGGACCGGTCCGCTTGGATCCCCAGAGCATCGGGTGATCATACGCACTTTCAGAGGCCAGCGAATAGGGGCCGTAGCGGTCCAGCTCATCCGCGAGGCTGCGCACCATCTGGCTGTGACAGGCGTAGCAACCTTCGCGAATGTAGATTTCGCGACCGGCGAGTTCCAGCGGTGTATGCGGGCGCATGTCGTCCGGGATCACAACCGTCTCGTCGATGGTGAACAGCGGCGCGATTTCGACGATGCCACCCACCGAGGCGGCGACGATGATGCCCGCCACAAGCCCCATCGACAACTTTTCGAGGTTATAATGCAGTCTCAGCATGTCTTAGTGTCCGATTGGAAATGGGTTGAGTGAATTCAGCAGGTTGTGATTCTGTTCGGTTGCGAAACAAAACGGAGATCATGATGGCCTGGACCGAATTCACCCGTGCGCAGCATAGGCGCAAGACGAAGCGCTATCCAAGCGATTTGACCGATGCGGAATGGAAGGTCGTGCGGCCATTGTTGCCCGGCCGCAACCGCCTNATCGATGGTGGACACTATCAGCCCCAGATTCCCTCGGTCAGAGCGGCGTCAGCGGACGGATACGCTGAAGTATGAGTGCGTCTACCTGCATGTCTGGGAAACCGGTTCACAGGCAAGGGCTGGCGTCGGGTGCTGGATCACCTTCTACAACCACCAACGGCCCCACGCCGCCCATGGCGGACAACCGCCCGCCGTGGTCTACTCCAACGCAACCCAAACCGATCAGCAGGTGCAGGCAGTAGCTTAAATCACCCGGAAATCTGTCCAAGAGTTGGCGAGTAGCTCAACCCAGTGGTAGTCGGACCAAGCTTGGAGATGCGGTGCCTTTGACCTTTCTCTGGCTGGACGGAGCTGATTAGTCATTGAGCTACTCTGCGAAAATCGTGGGCTGGACTAAACTGGACCAGCGCCGCTCCATGGCATCAGAGACTTCCCGATCGCAACTCCACCCGTCTGATCTTGCCCGAAATCGTCTTGGGTAAAGCATCGACGAACTCGATCTCGCGCGGATACTTGTAGGGTGCGGTTGTCTCCTTGCTGAGTCGCTGAATATCTGCGGCCAGCGCGTCGTCTGGAAAATAACCGGGGCTGAGAACAATGAAGGCCTTGACTCGTTCTCCACGGACTTTGTCCGGTACACCGATCACTGCGCTTTCCATCACTGCCGGATGTTCCAGCAATGCGCTTTCAACCTCAAACGGGCTGATCCGGTATCCGGCCGACGAGATGAGGTCGTCGGCCCGCCCGACGAACCAAAGATAGCCGTCGTCGTCGCGATAGGCGGTGTCGCCGGTCAGATACCAGCCGTTAATGAAAGCGCCAGTATCTAGCGCGCTATCACGCAGATATCCGTGGAACAGGCCCGGCGGCCAGTCGCCCGAGACGTTGACCGCGATATCGCCGATCTTCCCCGCCGACAGGCGATTGCCGGTATCGTCTATCACGTCGACATCGAAACCGGGCACCGGTTTGCCCATCGACCCCGGTCGCGGTGGCAGGCCGGGGAAATTGCCAACGATGTTGATGGTTTCGGTCTGGCCGTAGCCATCGGCGATCACCGTGCCGGTGTGTTTCTGCCAGTATCGGATCACTTCTGGGTTCAGAGGTTCCCCCGCGCCGATGCAGCGCCGCAGGCCGGACAGGTCATGGCGCGACAGATCCTCCTGTGCAAACAGCCGGTATACGGTGGGCGGCGCGCAGAAGGTGGTGACCTTGTGGCGGGCGATCATGTCGAGGTGCTGACCGACGTCAAAGCCGTCCGGATCGAACAGCAGGATGGTTGACCCGGCCAGAATGGGCGGGAACAGCAGCCCCCAAGCCGCCTTGGCCCAGCCGGTATCGGTCAGGGTCCAGTGCATGTCGTCCGGTCGCAAGTCCATCCAGAACAGCGCCGTCGCAGTATGGGCCAAGGCATAGCCATAATCGCGAGGCACCATCTTTGGCAGCGCCGTGGTGCCGGAGGTGAAATAGATCATCATCGTGTCGCTGCTACGGGACGGACCCGCCGCGGCGGCGTCAATCACCGGGCTTTCGGCGGCGCAAACCGCATCGAGCGCGTGCCAGCCGTCGGGTGCGTCCCCGATCACAATCAGGTATTCTAATGTCGGACAATCGCGGCGAATCCGCTCGACCTTGGTGACATGTTCCTGGGTGACTATGACCGCCCGCGCCCCGGACTGGGTGATGCGATAGGCGATATCATTGGCGGTCAGTAGGTTGGTGCCGGGCATCGACACCACGCCCGCCTTCATGCAGCCGAACAGCACCGTGTACCATTCCGGTATCCGCCCGATCACGATGCAGGCGGCATCGCCCGTTCTCAGACCCAGTCGGCGTAAGGCATTGGCGAAGCGGCCAGAGGATCGCGATAGGTCACCATAGCTGATCCGCCTTGTCGTAACACCGTCGCGGGCCACCACCAAGATTGCAGTCTTGTCGGCCTCTCGGGCGCGTATATCCAGCACGTCGAAGGCAAAGTTGAAGTGCTCTGGGATATCGAGGCAGAAGGTTTTCGCAGCCGCACTGAAATCGCGATCGTACTGGCGCAGATCAAAGCTCTTGCCGCGGCGAGGTGCTACACTGTCGGGCCGGGTCGAGTCCGGCATCGTGGCGTCGGCCGACGGCTTGGTATGAGGCCCCGGAGCGGCGAGCATTTCTAGCATTAGGTCACGCATGATGAATTTCTGCGGCTTACCGGTGATCGTCATGGGAAACTCGCTTACCACGCGCACATGCCGCGGCACCTTATGATGCGCGATTTGGCCCTGGCAGAAGGCGCGAACCTCGTCGCCGGTCAGATCTACGCCCGGTTTAGCGATAACGAAGGCACAGACATCTTCCCCGAATCTTTTGTCGGGGATGCCGAAAACCTGAGCCTCGGAAACCTTGGGATGGCGGAACAAGAACTCCTCAATCTCTCGGGGATAGATGTTTTCGCCGCCACGGATAATCATGTCCTTGACTCGCCCGACGATGGAGCAAAAGCCGTCGTCATCCAGCACCGCCAAGTCACCGGTGTGCATCCAGCCGTCGTGAATTGCCTCGGCGGTCTGGCCAGGATCGTCCCAGTAGCCCTTCATCACCGAATACCCACGAGTGCACAATTCGCCTTTATGACCCACCGGTACGATGTGCCTTTCTGCATTGATCACCTTAACCTCGAGATGCGGATGAACTCGACCCACCGTCTCGCAGCGTTTGTCCAGCGGATCGTCGGTGAAGCTTTGGAATGAGACCGGGCTAGTTTCGGTCATGCCATAGCAGATGGTGACCTCGCGCAGATTCATCTCCGCTATTACTCGCTGCATTACATCGACAGGACACGGCGCCCCAGCCATGATGCCGGTGCGCAGATGGCCTAGCGCGTGCGGCGCAGATTTCAGTGTTTCCAGCATGGCGACGAACATCGTCGGAACGCCGTAGATCGCCGTGCAGCGTTCATCCTCGATCGCCGCCAAGGTCGCCCCCGGCTCGAACGCCTCGCCAGGAAGAATCATCGCCGCACCTTTGCTGACCGCACCCAGCACGCCCATCACCATACCGAAGCAATGATATAGCGGCACCGGAATGCACAGACGGTCGTTTTCGGTCAACGCGATGCGATCGGTAACGAAGGCCGCGTTGTTGACAATGTTGTAGTGGCTCAGCGTTCCGCCTTTAGGATCGCCGGTGGTGCCTGAAGTGAACTGGATGTTGATGGCATCGTCTGGTGACAGTTCGGCGTCGATGGCGGGCAGGCTAAGGTGTTGGGCCGGGCCACCGAGTTTACGTATTTCAGTAAAGGTGAACATCCCCGGTATGGGCTTATCGTCGATGGCGATAATACTGCGCAGATGCGGCAGTCGCGCCGCCCGCAACAGTCCAGGCGTCGCGCTAACCAGTTCAGGGGCCAACTCGTGGATCATGCCTAGATAGTCGGACGACTTGAAGCTGCGCGCAGTGACCAGCGCGATGCAAGCGACCTTATTCAGCGCATATTCCAGTTCTGACAAACGATAGCTTGGGTTGATGTTGACCAACACCAACCCGATGCGGGCACTGGCGAATTGGGTCAGTACCCATTCATAGCGGTTCGGCGACCAAATACCGATGCGGTCCCCTCGAACGAGCCCCATGGCCAGGAACCCGGTGGCCAACTCGTCGACCGCACGATCAAGTTCATAGTAACTCTGACGGATACCTTGGGCGGGGCAGACAATAGCATCGCGCGGACCGTACATCGCCACTGTGTTGCGCAGCAATTGCGGAATGGTAATGTAACTCAGGGGCGGCTCCGAGGCTCCCCGAACGTAGGATTGCCCGTTTTGCGGCGGAGCGGCCTGCGTCTTACCCCGCTCGTAAGGTTTGCCAATGCACCCGGCCTCGCTTTCGTTAAGAATCGACATCTCCCAATCTCCCGTTACATGTCATATGTCGCGCCGGTCACCGCATCGTTCAAAGCTGTCTGCTGCTGATATATTTTCAACTCGCCGTAGCTTGCCTCGCCCGTGGTGTCGGGGGGTAGCACCGCGGATCTCGATACATAAAGTATCACACGCTGAACAAATGTGTTCAGCCGCGTGCAGAAGCCGCGTGAGGCTATACTGATAACTTGCTTCGATCATCGCAGTGAGCCGGTGGTTTTCCAAATATAAGACTCCAAAACCTTCCTGTATCTGGCTGGATCTTCATCAGTCAGAGCCATTCCGGAATGCGCGTTCGATCACGATGCAGTTACATTATTTTTTCGTGGTTTTGCACAAGTGGTAAACATTATCTTCTTAGGCATCGACCGGTTCTAGAGTCGTTAAGAGGTCTCGCCCGCCTGATCGAGAGAACATTGACTGAACATGCTGCCGATGCGACTCTGAGGCCCCGTCCGCTGGAGCCCGACGATGTTCGACGCCGCCCCGCAGCTTGAAGTCTTTCCGCGCGATCTCGAGATGAGGCGGGTTGATCCTGATCGCAACATGAAACGGTTCTACCGCATGACAGTGCAACGCGACCTGTTTGGTGGCTCAAGCCTCATCCGGGAATGGGGGAGGATCGGGACAAGGGGTCAAACCCTGATCGAACATCATCCAGATGAAGGGCAGGCCATAAATTCGCTGCTCAAACTGGCGCGGACGAAACAAAACCGCGGATATGGCGGTTGAGCTAAACAAGGGAGCATGCGGTAGAAGTGTTCTCAAGCGGGACCTTCATCGACCTTCAATCAGTTGATCCGGCGCGAGCTAAGATCTAACCTCTATCTGCCCAAACCCGGACGCCCAATCTGGGATCTGTTCTCCGAGTATGAATTCGGATTCTCGTCGATGTTGCCAATGACCCCGACCGCTCTGGCCTCGGAGTAAAGGCCAATGGCCTGCTCTTGCGACGTGTCGACTGCAAGGCGCGCTTGCTCCAGCTTCTTGTTGCTTACTCTCAGATCCCGCTGCGCCATGCGCAGCTTGGCTTCAAGTTCGTAGTGGTCGTGGGAGGAAATGCCGAGCAAGATTGGCAGCGTGTCGCGTATTGCCTGTGGCTGGAACTGCTCGTTCTGGCGATAGAAAAGTTGGTCCTTGTTGGCGATCAGTCCCTGCTTCTGGAACAGGTAATAGAATGTGTGCTTGATGTTTGCGTCGTAGCTTATACGGCTTTGTTCAAGCGCGACTTCGGTACGGTTTTCGGGAATGCCAAGTAGCCGCGACAATAGTTCGACTATGCTGTCGTCATCGGTATTGACCGCCAGATCTTTGAACTCGGGTATCGGTAACTTGGCACCCCTTCGCAGCATTGCGGTGCTGCAACTTGCACCACCGCTGGGCGGGGTTGGCTTGGCGACCAGCACCTGATCTTTGTCGAACTGGTAGATAACGGCGAACCACGACACTTTGTCGCGGATGATGCCTTCCGGGACATTAAACGAAGATCGTCCCATGCAGTATTCTAAAATTTCGGAGAGAGCGGACTTGCCGGTGGAGGAGCGACCGGTAATGACATTAAGCCCGTCTACCTTGAACTGGAGGTCACGGCGCTGGCCGTCATGGCTGTAGATGTGGATTGACTTGATCTTCATGGACGGATCCCGAAAGTCGTGTAAACGTGTATTCCTTCCAGACTGCTAGAAAGTCTTCGATCTTTAACGTACTAAGTTCTGATGCGCCACTTCTTGCCTCACAGTTTCAAGCGGCTGGAGCAAACGTCACGCTGCATATCCTCGACTGTGGGCATGGATGGGCGCCACTAGATGAGGACATCAGTTTGGCGCGCGCATGGCTGGCCGCTATCTAACCAATTGAGCGTCGGCTTCGTCCGCACAGCAGTCGTCCGCGGCGCAGGAATGCTGCAGCTATGCCCAGTGCCTGCTTCGGAGCATGCGGCTATGCGGCACGGGGCTAGGCTGACCGTCCGCTCAGGGCCGGAAGTAGCGAGGACTTCAAAGCACTTGGCTCGGGTCTCTCAAGATTGTTCCGGCCGGCGTAAGCCCAAGCCACGGTTGGAGGCATCGGTTCAAGACAGTTGGACGGGAACTGGGATCATCTGACCGAGTGCTGGATGCGATCTGCGGTCATGTCGGGAAGACTGCGGGTGACAACTATGGTGACGTCACGGTCACGGCGAAGGCTCGGGTAATCAATAGGTTTCCGAACTATGCGATGAGCGCCGCCTGAGACAGCCTATCAAGCCCAAAGTCCATTTAGCGACAAGCCTAGTAGATTGCTCATCCGCAGTCCCAAAGTCACACGGGCCGGGTGCACCGATCCTGATCCTAGACCAATTCGAGAGCATAGTCCGCCGCATCTTGCATCGACGAGCCAATGCAGTGCGGCCTGACGCCAAGGCGTTCGAGTGGAAGCCCATGACGATTGAGCCAGAAGGTGCGGTAGCCGAACCAGGTCGCTCCACAAATGTCCCAGCAGTTCGAAGACACAAACAGTATCTCACTCGCATCACAGTCAAATGTATCTGGTCCCATTTGGTAAGCTTCCGGCGCTGTCTTGAAACGTTTGACTGAATCGACGCTCAAGACATGCTCGAAGTATCCACTAAGCCCAGAGGCTTTCACGGCTTGATCAAGCATCCGAGGTGTTCCGTTCGACAAGATCGAAAGTGTTATCCCGGCGTCCTTTAGGCGCTGCAATTGCGCAGCGTTCTCGGGAAAGGCCGAAAGCTCGGAGTATTTCCCCAGCAGGCGATCTCGTGAACTAAGGGGCAGTTCTACATCAAGTGCAGCACAGGCATAATCAAGCGCGTCGCCTGTCACACGCCAGAAGTCTTCGTATTTGTCGCACATGTTGCGCAGGCGGGTATACTCAATTTGCTTGTCGCGCCAGATAGTTGCCAGCTTCGCGCCCTTTCCGGGCATAAGGTCTTCGGCTTCGGAACTGACCGAATAGACATCGAATAGCGTTCCGTAGGCGTCGAATGCGATGGCATTTAGGGTCACTATTTGTCCTATGCTTCCTGTGCTGTATCCTTGCAGAATACAGGGATCCGACATTCCCCAAGTGGCCTGCC
>NZ_VCBQ01000121.1:0-12381 GCF_006386455.1 Paracoccus sp. FO-3
AGGGGGCATCCAAACATGGACGCCGATCACCCCAGAAGCGGGGTCCTTATTCCACGCCGGTCAACAGACGGTCGCCTCGCCAGGTGCCCGCTGAAGGGCCGCATCGGCGACGCGATCTTCGCCATCCTCTGTGGCTGCGGCCACAACATCCGAAAAATCCTCGCCCATCTCCGGGCTTTCTGGTGTCTGCTGCTTTACCTCATCAACGCCGTCACCCTGTGCGAGAGGCGCCGTCACAGCGTCGCATCCGCCGCTTGAGAGAGTTGTTCAGGCCGGACTGTTTAGGTGAACAGCTTGTAAGCATCTGTCCACAAATGATTTTATTTCGAACCAGCGCGGACTCCGATCCCGGTTCCCTTCGCTTCCTGTCGCCCCTCACGTCGAACTTGTCCGGTCGCGCCGTTACGATGCATCGGCGTATGTCGCTGTGAAGATCGTTTCGGACAGCCATTTCTTGAACGACGGGTTGTCGGAGAACTGCTTGAACAACTCGGTATGGTCGGAGAGCAGCTCGATCACCGCGCGTTCAAGCGCCTTGTCGTGCTCGATCCGGGCGTTCTGCTTGTCCGAGTTTTTCATGGCGTTCTGATACGCCCTGTCCGCCGAGACTTTCGCGGGCAGCTCCTCTGCAATCACCTTCCCGATCTTGTCCTTGTCCTTCCAATCGATGTTGCCGAACATCTCGTTGAAGACCTTCAGAATATTGCTCAGGAGATCGAGCTCGGGATCGGGCCGGCCGCCGCCCCCCGTGGTCGGCACGGGCCCGATTTCTGCGTCTGCGTCGGGCAACACGATGGCCATGGTTGCCTGAGCTTCGACCCGATAGCTGTCCATGTCGATTGCCTCGAGAATACCCTTTGACAGGTCCGGCTCCTCCGGGGCCGGCAGCTTCGGCGTCAGGAAATTCAGGAAGATCGACAGCTTCTCCCAATCGGCATTGCTGAAGGGAAGGATCGCAGCCAGGAAGCCGTATGTCCTGGTAAACGCCTTCGCCTTGCCCTTGAAGTCGACCTGTCCGTCCTCGTCGAGGTCTGCCTTGTATACGGCCACGCAAGAGTCGAGGATCGGGTCGAGCTTGTCCCGGTCCGCGCCGCCGAGGTAGAGCGCCACCAAGTCCTCCACCTGTTCCCAAGAATAGACCTGGTAGCCGTCCAGCGAGGTCTTCAGATCGTGCAGCTTGTTGGGATCGGTCTCTTCGCTGAGCATCGTGGTCCGATAGTACGGCTCGAAGGATGCCTTGATCGCGTCGAAGTCGTTCATGAAGTCGAGAACAAAGGTATCGTGCTTCTGCGGATGCGCCCGGTTGAGGCGCGACAGCGTTTGCACCGCCTTCACGCCGGACAGCGTCTTGTCCACGTACATCGTGTGCAGCAGCGGCTCGTCATAGCCGGTCTGAAACTTGTCCGCGACAATCAGGAAGCGATACGGATCCTTTTGAATCAGCTCCTCGATCTGGCTGCTCGGAAAGGCGTTCATCGTCGCTTCCGTGACCTTCTGGCCGCCATAGTCATGTTCGCCCGAGAAAGCGACGATAGCTTGGTACGGGCTCTTACGTTCCTTCAGATAGGCTTGGAAGGCGTGGAAGTACTGGATTGCGCGCTGAATCCCGTTGGTGATGACCATCGCCCTGGCCGCGCCGCCGATCTTGCGGTGCGCGATGACCTGGTCGTGGAAGTGATCGACCATGATCTCGGCCTTCTTCCGGATCGCATGGTCATGGGATTCCACATACTTGCGGAGCTTTTTCTGCGCCCGCTTCGTGTCGAACTTGGGATCGTCCTCAACCGTCTTCATGAGCCGGTAGTAGCTGTCAACCGGCGTGTAGTGCTTCAGCACGTCGAGGATGAAGCCCTCCTGAATCGCCTGCTTCATCGTATAGCTGTGGAAAGGCACGTGCTTGACCTTGTCGTCCTGCGGGACCGGAGCGCCGAATACCTCCAGCGTCTTATTCTTTGGCGTCGCAGTGAACGCGAAATAGCTGGCGTTCGGCAGCACCTTCCTAGCTTCCATCAGACGGTTGATGGCGTCCTCGACCGTCTCGTCCTCCTCCTCGGCGCCATTCGCCGCGAGCGCGATGTTCATCTTCGCGGCAGTGCGACCGCCCTGGCTGGAATGGGCCTCGTCGATGATGATGGCGAAGGTTCGCCCACGGTGCTCGTCGCCGATCTCGTCGAGAATGAAGGGGAACTTCTGCACCGTCGTAATGATGATCTTCTTGCCGGCCTTCAGGAAGGCGCGCAGGTCGCCGGACTTTTCGGCGTGGCCCACGACGGATGACACTTGCGCGAACTGTTTGATCGTGTCCCGGATCTGTTTGTCCAGAACACGCCGGTCGGTGACCACGATGACGGACTCGAAGGTCGTCTTTCCGGCCGTCTCCAAGCCGATCAATTGATGGGCAAGCCAGGCGATCGAGTTGCTCTTGCCCGAACCGGCCGAGTGCTGGATCAGGTACCGCTTTCCGGCCCCTACGGCTTCGGCATCGGCCAGCAGCTTGCGCACCACGTCAAGCTGGTGAAACCGCGGGAAGACCTGCTTCGGCGGCTTCTTCTTGCCACGCTCGTCGACCTCCTCGACCACCTGCGCGTAGTTCTCAAGGATGTCGGTGAGGTTCCGCTTCGTCAGATACTCCTTCCACAGGTAGTCGGTCTTCAGCCCATGAGGGTTCGGCGGATTGCCCGCGCCGTCGTTCCAGCCCTTGTTGAACGGCAGGAACCAGGACGCCTTGCCCTTCAGCTGTGTGCACATCCGCACCTCGTGATCGTCCACGGCGAAGTGGACGACGCAGCGGCCGAACTGGAACAGTAACTCCTTCGGATTGCGGTCGCGCTTGTATTGCTCGATCGCATCCTCGACCGTCTGCTTGGTCAGGCTGTTCTTCAACTCGAAGGTGGCAACCGGCAGGCCGTTGATGAAGACCGCCGCGTCGAGCGACAGCTTGGTGGCGTCCTTCGAATAGCGCAGCTGGCGGGTGACGCTGAAGATATTCGCGGCGAACAACGCCTCGGCCTTGGCGTTGCCCGGGGTCGGCGTGCCGAAGAACAGCTCCACCGAGCCGGGGCCGTGCTTCACGCCGTTGCGCAGCACGTCGATGACGCCGCGCTTGGCGATCTCGCCCTGCAGTCGGTGCAGGAACTGCAGCCGCTTCGGTCCATCCTCGCCGATGCCGAGCGCCTCGACAGCCTCGGGCTGTGTCGCGTTGAGGAAGTCGAACAGCTTCGTCAGGTCAACGGCGTGGTCCCGGTCGAAATCCTTCGAAGCCCCGGCGACGTAACCCGCCTCGTCAATGAGCGAGCGGACGATGAGGGCTTCGAGGCCTTTCTCGCTGGTGTCCGTCGTCATCAGCCCGCCTGCAATGCACCGGCATCGATCCAGCCCTTCTTCTGAAGGACCTCCGCCGCCAGTGCGACCTGCCTCGGCGAGAACTGTTTCTTGCGATCATTCCACCCGTAAACCTTGGAGACCGCCTCATTGATCGAGTGCGGGGACTCGTGCGTGATCACCCAGTGGACCGTTGACAAAAGCTCAAGCCCGAATGGCGTCTCGAAGCCTTCGACGAGGCTGGCCACCTTGTCGAAACGGGCCCGCGTGTCTGGATGCTCTTCGAGGAATTCGTCGGCGTCCTTCACCGCTCCCGGCACAAGCTCGAGCTGCTTGTTGGGCGCATCGCCCCCGTCGCGGTAGCCGGAGACGAAATATCCCTCGATCTCGCGCAGGACGTGGGTCAGGTTCTCCGAATACGGGCCGTATGGACCCTTCACCACCCGAAGCCGCTCCATCGACGGCTCGCCACTGACTTTCATGAAATACATGAGCTTGTGCACCTCAAGCAGCGTCACGAACGGATCCAGAAGCCCGCTGAGGTAACGGTCCATCAGGCCGACCAGCGCCGCACGGCCGGGGGTCATGTTCGGGGCCGTCTGCCGCCTTGCCATCCGGGCCGGTTCCGGGGCGCCATTCGGCTGGAAGATGATGACATGCAGGTCGCTGAAGCCGCGCAGCGCCTCTTCGATCCTTGGCCGGACCTCATTCCAGTCGAGGCCGCCCAGCCCGCTGCCAAGCGGGGGAATGGCGATTGACCGAATCTTCCTCTCCCGAATGACTCGCTGCAGATCCTTCAGCCCCGCGTCGATGTCCTCCATACGGCTCTTGCCGCGCCAGTGGCGCTTGGTCGGGAAGTTGATGATGTATCGCGGGCTGGTCAGCTGGCCGGTCTCGAAGACGAACATATGGCCCGGCCGGACTTCCTCACGCTTGCAGGCTTGCTCGTAGGCACGGAAATTCTCCGGGAACGCGTTCTTGAACTGAAGCGCGATCCCTCGGCCCATCACGCCGACGCAATTCACCGTATTCACCAGGGCGTCGGCATCGGCGGCCAGAATATCGCCCGTCTTGTATTCGAACATCGCTGCCTCCCTCCCCATCAATAGTACCAATCCGGCTTGATTTCGACATGCGGCTTATGGCCCGCCGCCTGCAAGGCCGCCCTGACTTGCCCGTAGACCTGTTGCGACCTTACCCCGATCCGGGTCACAAGCTGCCATGGAAAAGCCCGTTCCATGAGAAATTCCGCCTGCTTGCCTTCCTTGACCGAGCGCGAGATGCCGTTCCCCGCCCAGCGGTTCGTCTGGACCGCGTCCCAGTTGATGGCGTCAAGCTGCTCGAGGTCGGCCCGGTCCTCGAAGTAATAGGCCCCGGCGTTCGACAGGGTGAAGGCCCAGCGGGACCGGTTCTGATTCGCCCAAGCGACGCTGTCGCGCAGGTCGGCCTCCAGATGGACAATCGGCCCCTGGCCGCCGCGATAGGCAAGTTCGGCATGGTTCGCGCAATGGATCAGGTAGAGCATGATCGAGCGCGGGCAGAAGTAGAAGGGCACGCAGCCGCCGACACGCAGGCCGGGATGGCTGGAAAGCTCGAGCTCGTTCAGCCGCCGTTCCTTGATGCTGGTCATCCCGATGGTGGTGCCCATGGCCGGGTTGGCCGCCGCGCGCCGGACGATCTCGGCATCGCACAGCAGACCGCCCTCGGCGATGATCGAGGGCAGCCGGTCCACGTGCACGATGTGATAGATTTTCGGGGCGGCGGGTGGCGGCATGGTCAGTCCTCGGCCTCCGCCAGTTCGTCCGTGTCCTCGGCGTTCAGGTCCTCATCCAGCGCGTCGTCCTCGTCGATGACCGGCTCGTCGGTGGGCGTCGTGATCTTGATGTGACGCACGTCCAGCTTGCCGGTGACGACATCGGCAATCAGGCGCTCGCGGTATTCCATGACGAGCGAGATTTCCGATTTCGCTTTCTCGATCGTCTGATTGATCTTCTGGGTTTCGAGTTCCACGAAGGCGAGGACGCGTCGCTGCTCTTGCAGATCTGGGAGGCCGAACATGAACTCCCGCATGAAGTTCAAGGGCACACGCTGCTGGCCCGCTGCCCCAGTCATTGCCATTTCGCCATCACGACGGAACGCGTGCAGCATCGTCACCTGATACAAAAAGCCGGGGTCGATTTCCGGGTTTGCTCTCAACACCACGAACTCTGTCGTGCCGAAGCCAATCTCGGTGTCGAGAGCGCCTAGATACGCGCCCTTCCCATTCTCGAAGCATGGCGTGATCTTGGCGACCACAACGTCATGCCGCCTAAAATAGGTGTATCCGCTCCGCAGGTCCGCGACCTTGCCACGCGCGCTACAGTCAACCTCACCGGCGACAGAAACGTTCTCCATGGGCAGGAAGACGACCTCATCGTCGTCGTCAAAATCCGTCGAGCTTTCCGTTCTGGAGGGGTTGAAGGAAGCAACCTGCTTGACCTTTCGAACCTCCCAATGCGCCGGAACCTCGGGCATCCAGTCGATGCCGGTGGGCTTCATCGGGGCGGCGGGGTTCAGGCCGCGCGTGACGGCGCGGTTGATGATCGCCTGCTTCTGCTCGTTCAACAGCCCGATCAGCCGCCGCTTGTTGCGGATCAGGCGGCGGACGCGACGATCATAGGATCTAACGAACTCGACAATCTGCCGCTGTTCGTCCTGCGGTGGCTGCGGGACATGAATGGCCCCGAAGCGATCCGAATAGAGGCGCAGGAAACCCGACATGCCGGTTCCAAGCCCTTTCGACTCCTGACGGAATTTCGCGCGGTAGATGTTCGTCTTGAAAAGGTTGATGAAGTAATCGGGTTCCATCGGCTGGATGGGCTGGAAAACCGCGTAGTCAGGACTCACCAGCCCGTCTTCGTGCGCCACTGCGAACATGCCGTTCGACGCTTGCATCCGGTTCAGGACCATCTGCCCCGCGCGAATGCGCTTGTATCCCTTCAATTCGTCAGGCGTGACCGGCTTGGTCGAAACCTTGGCATGCGGGATCAGGCCATGAGCCTGACGCAAGGATAGCAAGGTCTCCGTCCCCGTGTCGGTCCGGTCGTCGATTTCGCGAAAGAGGTATTTCCCGCGCCGCACATCCCAATGCGACGGGATCGCGCCGAGCCAAGGCAACCCGCTGTCGCGACAGGAGGCGTAGGGGGCAAGTCCCCCACGCTCCGCCGACGGCGCCACGGCAAGCGCGCGCGCCCTCATGCGCCCCGGCCTCCTACCAGCACGTCCTCCAGCAGGCCATCCGTCTGCCTCTCCAGCGCGCGGATATCCGCCTCGATCTGGTCGAGCGTTCGCAGCGGCTGCGGCTTGTAGAAATGCCGGGTGAAGCTGATCTCGTAGCCGATCACCGTCTTCGAGGCGTCGATCCAGGCGTCGGGCGCATGGGGCAGCACCTCGCGCCGGACGAAGGCCTCGATGCCGCCATCCTCAAGGAACGGCACCTGTTCGGTGTCCCGCAGGTCGGTATCCGGCTCGTAATCCACGACAACCGGCTTGCCATCGATGGTGGTGCGATAGCTGCCGTGCAGCGCGTCGTGGTCGATGTCGGCGCCGGCTTTCGGCTTCGCGACCCTGCGGATGACCGGCGCCGCCTCGGCCGCCTTGACCCCCAGCGCCGACATCAGCAGCTTCTGCCGCTTGGCGGTCATCCGGATGCCAAGCCCGGCGGCGGCCGCCTCGGCCTGCATTGCGAACCGGTTGAAGTCGAGATGCGGGCCGGCGCCCGCATGGTCGGCGACCGCCTCGACCGCGCGCGCCAGATCGTCCTCGCCCACATCGGCGCAGGCCCTGCGGAAGCGGCGCAGCGCAGCATCCGTCAATTCGACCTTCAGGCGCAACGGGCGCTCGATGGTGACCTTCCAGTAGCCGAACGCCGCGTTGGGGAAGATTTTCGACGTCTCGTCCTCGCGGCCCTGCATGAAGGCGTCGGTGATCCGGCGAAGATCGTCGGGCCCCAGTTCGCAGTTCTTCTTGCCAAGGTTCTTGCGGAGCGGCCTGAACCAGGACGTGGCGTCGATGAGTTGCACCTTGCCGCGGCGGTGTTCTGCCTTGCGGTTGCTGAGCACCCAGATGTAGGTCGCGATCCCGGTGTTGTAGAAGATGTTCAGCGGCAGGGCGACGATGGCCTCCAGCCAGTCATTCTCGATGACCCAGCGCCGGACATTGCTCTCGCCCGACCCGGCGTCGCCGGTGAAGAGCGACGATCCGTTGTGAACCTCGGCAATGCGGCTGCCGAGGGGCGACGCGGTCTTCATCTTGCTGAGCATGTTGGCCAGAAACACCATCTGGCCGTCGCTCGAACGGGTGATCAGGCTGAACTCGGGGTCGCCACCATGCTCGATCAGGAAGCGGGGATCGCGGATGTCCTTCTTCCCGCCCATGCGTTCGAGATCGGTCTTCCACGATTTGCCGTAGGGCGGGTTCGACAGCATGAAGTCGAACTCGTGGGACGGGAAGGCATCCGACGAGAGCGTGGAGCCGAATTTCATGTTCTCGGCTTCGAGCCCTTCGCCCTTCAGGATCAGGTCGGCCTTGCTGATGGCGAAGGTCTCGGGGTTGACCTCCTGGCCATACAGATGAACCGAGACCTCCTTGCCGTGGTCGGTCGCGAGCCTGGTGAATGTCTCCTCCGCCACGGTCAGCATGCCGCCGGTGCCGCATGCCCCGTCGTAAACGAGGTAGGTGCCCGACTGGATGTCGTCGGCGATCGGCATGAAGATGAGATGGGACATGAGCTCCACCACGTCGCGCGGGGTGAAGTGCTCGCCGGCTTCCTCGTTGTTCTCTTCGTTGAAGCGTCGGATCAGCTCCTCGAAGATCGTGCCCATCGAGTGGTTGTCGAGGCCCGGCAGGCGAACGGTGCCATCGGCGTGCAGCACGGGCTTCGGACTGAGGTTGACCGATGGATCGAGAAACTTCTCGAGCAGGAAGCCGAGCGCGTCGGCTTCGACCAATGTCGGGATCTGATTGCGGAACTTGAATTTGTCCAGCACTTCCTGGACGTTCGGGGAGAAGCCATCGAGGTAAGCCTCGAAATCCGCCTTCAGCTGCTGGCGACGCGCGCGGGATGTGAGGTCGCGCAGGCGGAACTGCGAGGTGTTGTAGAACGCTTCCCCGGACGCCTGGCACAACGCGGCGTGCTGATTGGCAACTCCAGCCTTGTCGAGCTGTGTCTTCATCGCGAGCACGGCGTCCTTGGTCGGCTCCAGCACCGCGTCGAGACGCCGAATAACCGTCATCGGCAGAATGACATCCCGGTACTTTCCCCGGACATAGACGTCGCGCAGGATATCATCGGCGATGTTCCAGATGAAATTGCTGATGTTCAGTTCACTCAATGCCCGCCCCCGGAATTATCTTGCGCAGCCTGCTTTTGTTGATCGATCCATGCATCCAGATCGGCCCTCTTGAAGCGCCACGCGCCTGCAACCTTGAAGCCGGGCAGTTCACCCCGCTTGGCCAGGCGGTAGACCGTCTTTTCATCGACGTTCAGGTAACCAGCGACGTCGCGAACAGTCATCGCGGGTTCGGGCTGCATAACCATCCCTGTCCTCTCGAAGATTTCGGAGATCCTAGCAGGGGAAGCCGGGGTAAGCCAGTCCATCAGTGCCCATTCCTGTCACTGCTTGTCATCAAGGGGCACTTGCGCTTCCACCCCAGTGGGAACGGCTCCATCAATCGCGCCAGCGTCACCGCCGGTCCCTGCCGCCCGTCGAGAATGGCCTCCACGATGTCCGGCGCGAGGAGCGTCAGTCGCAGAAGCCGGGTGACGTAGGACACCGCGATCCCCTCACGTTCCGCAAGTTCGGCAATGGTGGCGAACTCGCCCGATTCCAGCATCCGTTTCCAGCGGAAGGCCCGGGCCAGTGCCTTGACGAGGGCATCGTCGGGGCGGCGCTGGGTCGCGGCCCCATCGGGGAGGTGCATCTCCTTGCGCCCGCCGCGCTTCACGATGCGGAACGGCACGCGGAGCGTCACGGTCTCCGGGATCGGAACCCCGCGGGTCATGCAGCTTCTCCGATGTCGCCGGCCAGCATCTCGCGGGCCAAACCGCTGAGCCCGTCGACGCGCAGCCGGACGTTGAGCCCGTCCGTGCCGATGTCCACGCTCTCGACTAGCAGCGCCACGATGCGAGCCTGCTCGGCGGGGAAGAGTTCGTCCCAAAGCGGGTCGATCTGCTGCAGCGCCGCGCGGGCATCGGCCTCGGTGATGTCGTCGGTGTGGGCCCGCGCCGCCTTCCACGTCCCCGCAACGATCTCGGGCTGGCGGAACACGGCGCGCAACTGGTCGAGCACGGCCGCCTCGATCTCGCCCGCAGGGACGCGGCCGACGGGGCACGCCCCCGCGCCGTGCTTCAGCACCGTCTGGCTGACGTAGTAGCGGTAGAGTCTGCCGCCCTTGCGGGTGTGTGTCGGCGAGAACGCTGCGCCGTCCGGCCCGAACAGCAGCCCCTTCAGCAGCGCTGGTGTCTCCGCGCGGGTGCGCGCGGCACGCTTGCGCGGGCTTTCGGTCAGGATGGCGTGGACCTTGTCCCACATCCCGGTGTCGATGATGGCGTCATGCTCGCCGGGGTAGCTCGCCCTTGTGGACCGCCTCGCCGATATAGGCGCGATTGCTCAGCATCCGGTAGAGATATTTCTTGTCGATCCGGTTGGCCGAAGCCTGGGTTGACGGTCACATCCACGCCTTCTCCTTCTTCGAGGCGGTTCCTCAGTCGATCGTCTATGACAACGACCGCTGTCTGGTGGCGAAGATCCTGCCAGACGGCACCCGCAAGCGTGCTTCGCTGTTCAGCGGTTTCCTGTCGCATTACCTGATCCGGGATCGGTATGGCCGCCCGGGCAAGGGTAACGACAAAGGCAATGTCGAAGGCCTGGTGGGCTATTGTCGTCGCAACTTCATGGTGCCGATGCCGGAATTCGCGACCTGGGACGCGTTCAACCTCTGGCTGGAGGAGCAATGCGAGCGGCGCCAGCTCGATGTCCTGCGCGGCGAAAGCGAAACGATCGGCGAGAGATTGCAGCGCGACCTCGCCGCGATGCGCCCGCTCCCGGCGGCACCGTTTGATGCCTGCGATCAGGCGACCGGGCGCGTCTCGTCGCAATCTCTGGTGCGCTACAAGACCAACGACTACTCGGTGCCGGTCGCTTACGGCCATCAGGACGTCTCGATCCGGGCCTATGACCGGGCTGATGGACGTGCTGCCGATCGTCGGCTTCATCCTGCTCTACGTCTTCGCCGCCACACGGGACTATTTCGGGGCGCGTCCCTGGATCGCCGCCCTGGTAACGGCGGGCTTCATTCCCTACGCTGCCGCGACGGTGCCGGTCTTCGCGATGATCCCCGGCCTCGGCTCGTCTGCCAGCTATGCGCCGGTGCCGCTGCTGATTCTGATCTATGCGCTGCTGCTGCGCAGACGCCTGCCGGAAACGGCGCGCGGCCTCGCCGTCGGCGCCGGGATCCTGATCGTCTCGCTGACCTTCCGCACGCTGGATCAGCCCCTCTGCGGCGCCCTGCCCTTCGGCACGCATTTCCTGTGGCATGTCCTCAATGCGGTGATGCTGGGCTGGATGATCGAGGTCTGGCGCCGGCATCGGTCGCGCTGATCCCGGATTCCGGCAAGTCATTGCACGACGCCGGAGCGCGCTGCTCTACGCCACCCTGCCTTGCCGCACCCCGGCCCATGCCATTCACCGCCGATTATTCCACAGCGATTTCCATTGCTTAAGCGGATCTCTGTGCCGATGCTGGCGATTATGACCTTGCCAGCTTCCCGAACCCAGGCCACGATGACGCGGAGCGAACGCGAGGCGCTGCTCGACGCCCTGCTGCTCGGCGAGCCGGAACTCGGCTTCACGCCCCGCGGCAATCCCGACCCGCGCCTCGTCAGGCTGGTGCGCCTGCTGGGTAGGCAGGCCGCCAGAGGCAATTTCGAGGCGCAGGGCAAGACCAGGGAACCCGGCGCCTCCTGATCCGACAGGGAGTGCCGCCATGAAGGTCGCAATCTACGCCCGCTACTCCTCCGACCAGCAGCGCGATGCGTCCATCACCGACCAGTTCCGCATGTGCCGGCTGCGGGCCGAGAAGGAAGGCTGGCGGGTGGTCGAGGAATATTCCGACCATTCCATCTCCGGCGCCAGCATGATCCAGCGTCCCGGCATCCAGGCACTGGTCATGGATTCGACGCGCGGCCGCTTCGACCTAGTGCTGGCCGAGGCGCTGGACCGGATCAGCCGCGACCAGGAGGACATCGCCGGGATCTACAAGCGCATGCGCTATGCCGACGTGAAGATGTTCACGCTCTCCGAGGGCGAGATCAGCGAATTGCATGTCGGGCTGAAGGGCACGATGAACGCGCTGTTCCTGAAGGATCTGGCCGACAAGACCCGGCGCGGCCAGCGCGGCCGGGTCGAGGCCGGCAAGTCCGGCGGCGGCAATTCCTACGGCTACGACGTGGTCAAGAAGTTCGACGGCGATGGCGAGCCGAGCCGCGGCGACCGCACGATCAACGCAGCGCAGGCCGAGGTGGTGCGCCGGATCTTCCGCGACTATGCCGCCGGCAAATCGGCCAAGGCCATCGCCATGGCATTGAACAAGGACGGCATCCCCGCCCCTTCGGGCGGAGATTGGGGCTTCAGCACGATCAACGGCAACCCGAAGCGCGGCAACGGCATCCTCAACAACGAGATGTATGTCGGCAGGATCGTCTGGAACCGGCAGCGCTTCATCAAGGATCCCGATACCGGCAAGCGCCAGGCGCGTCCCAACCCGGAAGAGGACTGGGTGATCCAGGAGGTGCCGGAACTGCGCATCCTCGACGACGATCTCTGGAACGCCGTGAAGGCGCGGCAGAAGACCAATACCGTTGCACGGGACGCGCGCGGCATCGCCGACGTCCGCAAGGTGAACCACCGCCGGCGGCCCAAATACCTGTTTTCGGGGCTGACCAAGTGCGCCTGCTGCGGCGGCGGCTATTCGGCGATCTCGAAGGAGCTGATCGGCTGCTCGACGGCGCGCAACAAGGGC
>NZ_VCBQ01000122.1:0-12174 GCF_006386455.1 Paracoccus sp. FO-3
GGACGTTCCGGCGCTGATCCGGCTGGCGCGGGCGACGATGGGCAACATCCGCCAGAACGTCGCCATCGCGCTGGGGCTGAAGGCGGTGTTCCTGGTGACCTCGGTCCTCGGCATCACCGGGCTGTGGATCGCCATCCTGGCCGACACCGGCGCGACCGTGCTGGTCACGCTCAATGCCCTGCGCCTGCTGGGCCACGACCCCGGCAAGGCGGGCTAGGGTCGATCCGCCAGGCGCGCTGCTTGTCAGGTCGGCCGCCTGGCGATCCCTCCAGGGTCGAAGGGCCGGCCCGGCGGGAAGGATCTGCCGCTTAGGCCGCGCGAACCTCCGGACATTTTGGGAATAGCGCCCGGCCACAAGCCTGATCAGGTCAAAGTTGCCCTTGCAGCATATGCGCCGCAAGATATGGCCGACAAAGGCAGAGAACCGTCCGTTCTTGAGAGCTTGAACAATAGTGACACAAGCGCACCCTTTAAAGAATATAAGATGATATTCCATATGCCGACATCGACACCTATCAAGATCGAATATCCGGGACGGTGTGAGCTAAAACGTGTCTTTGGGCGGAACAATCGCACCAGTGAACGGATCCGGATGAATTATCCGCTCCTTCCTCCAGGCATCAGTTTGAGGGCATCGCGTACGATCCAATACTACGGCCAATTTGATCAGCCGCGCATCAGCGAGATTGTTGCTGATCTGACGGCGAAGATTGGTGTCCCTCCGCTTCAGATCACCACGGTTAGGCAAAAGTATCGGCGGCAGTTTGCGAACGGCGTTCAAGTTCTCGATAGCGCTGATCAAGAGCATGAGTGCTATGAGTATATCGGCAAAGGACACGATGAGACCGGGATTAAAAACATTAATGAGAACGGCCGGCGCGATGTCGCCCCGATCATTGAATTTGGCACGGGTATTTCGGGCGATCGCGCTAAACGCATTCAGTTCGCCCTCTGGGATAATGAGCACGGCAAAGGCCAATCTTGATGCTTATTTTCAGCTCTTTGTCGATTATGCACGACGCTATCAGGAGGAAATCGGCGACACATCCTCGATCTGTGATTACCCTCATCCTGGAGGTGAACCTGTCATCTGCCCTCAATCCATCCGTGAGCCGCACCGATGTTTCGGTGCGGCCCATGTAATTATTGACTCCCCACAATACCCTAAGCCGGCATGCTGAATATCGCTGCGACACAATCAGGAGAAGGCCCATGAATTGGATTGGTAAAATCGATAGAGTTCTCTCAACCGCGTTCCTGATAAGGACGATTGTCGGTCTTATTGCCCTGCTCGCGCTGCTCCCCCCGCCATCGCCCTTGGTGACCACTTCGTAAATGAAGCCTCGAGGGAAATGATAATCGGCATCTTCAAGGAAATGAATGTGATCGAGTTCATTTTCGCCATGCGCGCGCCCACGATCCGCGCCCCTGAAACATCCAAGCCGATCATGGGGCTGACAAGCCTTTCCATCTAGATCTTGCCTGTAGCTGTTTTTGGCGGCGCCGCTATTTCTGCCATAAGCAACGCAAATCACTACGTTGCGATGCTTGACCTGGTTTCCGCTCCCGCAGCGATAGCCCTATCGATCGGCTGACTACCGGCATGTCCGACCTTAACGGCTACACTGGGAATTATATAATCACTTCTGGCGGGGCGAGTTATTCTGAGTGGGCGACCAGAATATACGATACTGGTATAGCTGCCGGATGTCAGATGATCTTGGAAGGCTGCCAAAGCCGATCTATCCACACTGGGGAATGGTGTTAGCGCATTTTTCTACCATTATCCTATTTACTTTATTCATGTCGCGCACGTTCGTGGCGCGGTAAAAAATCGTTCAAAGGGATAAAATCAAAAACTACACCCAAGAGGGCAAAAAATAAACCGCCGAGCTAAAAACAGGAGAAAACCTTGATCGGAAAAGGCGCCGCAACGGTAAGGATGAAAGCAGCTTCGCGATCGTATAGCCTGAAAGGCTCGTCAACTGCGATGGGAAAATTCCGCAATCTCTGCACTTAGAACCTGACACTTCAATGAAAGGCGGCCGTGGAATAAACCCACACCCACCTTTTTCGTTATCCAAATACAAGAATGGATATGGCTCCGGTGCCGCGTGAGACGCGCGGTTAGATCATTATATCAACGTCCTGATCCAGCTGGGTTAAAAGCTCCATCAGCCGATCCGCTTGTCGTTGACTACCCAGCCCGCCTGGCTGCGCAGCACTTCAACCGCTGCGGCTTTGCCACGATCTCATCTGGCTTGTGCCGCTTCTGTGCCGTTGCACCCCTCCTTTATGGCAAAAACATACTCCGAGGTGGACGCGTTGAAAGGGGAGCTTCCGGGATGAAAACAGTGCGTTCGGAGCCACAGTCTGCATCGTCATCCCATGGTTGGCTGATCGCTACGCGGCGGGCGGGGACTGGCGCGCTGGCATGGGGGATAGGAGAGAAGATCGACGTGACGTTCCGCCGTCATGTTGTTGCTCACGGCTATGCTTCCTACCTGAATTCCACCGAAATGCAGAAGATTGGAAAAGACCCGTTCCTCGTCGCCTAAGCCATTGGCAAGTCAGATTGCACTGTGGTCAAGAGAGAGCCACCCAAGCCGTCGAAGCAGCGTACCAATCGGAAAGTGCCCGATGTGGGCAATGTCTGTGGCGTTACTTGGCTGAATGATTTCGGGTTCTATCGAGGGGTCGATTTCAGAATCAGGCGATGTGCAGGGGAATATTTGCACCCGTTGCACCGAATCGAAAGCCCCGACTTTCGCCCAATTCCATGAGGCATCGCATAGTCTGGCGAGGAAATCTTCTCGGCCTCGCCAAGACCAGAAACGTGACCGGCCTTGATGATGGGATGAATGCGGGAAACCCCACAGAAAACCCTATAAAAACATAATTCTATGCGGATTTTCTGGTGGAGCCGAGGGGAATCGAACCCCTGACCTCATCATTGCGAACGATGCGCTCTACCAACTGAGCTACGGCCCCATGGGCGTGCTATCTCGCGCAAGCGCTGGGGCTTGTCAAGGGGCCGCAAGACCTGTTTCGAAGCTTTCTGCTCTGCCCCCTGCCGCGGGAAAACCCCGCCGAAACATCGGCGGGGCAGGACGCATCACTCTGCCGCCTCGGCATAATCCTCGACCGGGGGGCAGGTGCAGACCAGGTTGCGGTCGCCATAGGCATTGTCCACCCGCCCGACCGGAGGCCAGTACTTGTCCACCCGGAAGGCGCCCGGCGGGAAACAGCCCTGCTCGCGCGAATAGGCGCGGTCCCAGTCGGCGACCAGATCCTCGACCGTATGCGGCGCATGACGCAGGGGCGACGCCTCGGCACCGATCCGGCCCTCGGCGATCTCGGTGATCTCGTCGCGGATCGCCAGGAAGGCGGTGACCAGCCGGTCGATCTCGGCCTTGGTTTCCGATTCGGTCGGCTCGACCATCAGCGTGCCGGCGACCGGCCAGCTCATCGTCGGCGCGTGGAAACCGTTGTCGATCAGCCGCTTGGCGATGTCGTCCACGGTCACGCCATGCTCCTGGAAGGGGCGGGTGTCCAGGATGCATTCATGCGCCACCCGGCCGCGATTGCCCATGAACAGCACCGGATAGGCGCCGGCCAGGCGGCTGGCGACATAATTCGCGTTCAGGATCGCGACCCGCGTCGCCTGCGTCAGCCCGGCGCCGCCCATCATCAGGATATAGGCCCAGGAGATCAGCAGGATCGAGGCAGACCCCCAAGGCGCCGCCGAGACCGCGCCCGAACCCGTCCGCGGATCGGCGGGCAGGAAGGGCGCCAGATGCGCCTTGACCCCGATGGGCCCCATGCCGGGACCGCCGCCGCCATGCGGGATGGCAAAGGTCTTGTGCAGGTTCAGGTGGCTGACATCGCCGCCAATCTCGCCCGGCCGCACCAGCCCCACCAGCGCATTCATGTTGGCGCCGTCGATATAGACCTGGCCGCCATGGTCATGGGTGATGCGGCAGACCTCGCGCAGCGTGTCCTCGAAGACGCCATGCGTCGAGGGATAGGTGATCATCACCGCCGACAGCCGGTCGCCAGCCTTCGCCGCATGTGCGGCGAAATCCTCCAGGTCGATGTCGCCGTTCGGCGCCGATTTCACCACCACGACCTTCATCCCCGCCATCTGCGCGCTGGCCGGGTTGGTGCCATGGGCGCTGACCGGGATCAGGCAGATGTCGCGATCCTCGCCGCGCGACTTGTGATAGGCGGCGATGGTCAGCAGCCCGGCATATTCCCCCTGCGCGCCGCTGTTCGGCTGCAGGGAAAAGGCGTCATAGCCGGTGATCGCGCACAGCTTCTCGGTCAGGTCGGCAAAGACCTCGTGATAGCCGGCCGCCTGGTCCTCGGGGGCAAAGGGATGCAGCGCACCGAACTCGGGCCAGGTGATCGGCATCATCTCGGCAGCGGCGTTCAGCTTCATGGTGCAGGAACCCAGCGGGATCATCGCCCGATCCAGCGCCAGGTCGCGGTCGCTGAGCCTGCGCATATAGCGCATCATCTCGGATTCCGCCCGGTTCATGTGGAAGACCGGATGGGTCAGGTAGTCGCTTTCGCGGATCAGCGCCTCGGGGATCGCGGGCGTCGCGGCCGGCCGGGCCGGGTCGGTGATGCCGAAAGCGTCCAGCACCCACGCGATCACCCCCGCATCCGTGGTCTCGTCGACCGAGATCCCGACCCGGTCGCGCCCGACCTGGCGCAGGTTGATGCCGCGATGCCGGGCGGCGGCCAGGATCCCCGCCTGCCCCACGCCCACCCGCACGGTGATGGTGTCGAAGAACGCCTCGGGCTGGACCTCGGCCCCGGCGGCGCGCAGCGCCTCGGCCAGCGTCGCCGCGTTCAGATGCACCCGCTGGGCGATGGCGCGCAGGCCGACCGGCCCGTGGAACACGGCATAGAAGCTCGCCATCACCGCCAGCAGCGCCTGCGCGGTGCAGACGTTCGAGGTCGCCTTCTCGCGCCGGATATGCTGTTCGCGCGTCTGCAGCGACAGGCGATAGGCGCGGTTGCCCTTGGCGTCGATCGACACGCCGACGATCCGCCCCGGCATGGCGCGCTTCATCTCGTCGCGGCAGGCCATGAAGCCGGCATGCGGCCCGCCATAGCCCATGGGCACGCCGAAGCGCTGCGCCGAGCCGATGGCGATGTCGGCGCCCATCGCGCCCGGCTCCTTCAGCACGCAAAGCGCCAGCAGGTCGGTCGCCATGATCGCCACCGCGCCCGCGGCATGCAGCGCCGCGATCTCGGCGGTATAGTCCCGGACCTCGCCGAAAGTGCCGGGATACTGGAAGATCGCCCCGAACACGGCCGACGGATCGCATTCCGTGCCGCGGACGATCTCGATCCCCAGCGGCGCGGCGCGGGTCTCGATCACGGCAATGGTCTGGGGATGCAGGTTCTCGCTGACGAAGAACGCAGGTGCCTTGGACTTCGCCACGCGCTGCGCCATGGCCATGGCCTCGGCGGCGGCAGTGGCCTCGTCCAGCAGGCTGGCATTGGCCACCGGCAGCCCGGTCAGGTCGGCGACCATGGTCTGGAAGTTCAGCAGCGCCTCCAGCCGGCCCTGGGCGATCTCGGGCTGATAGGGGGTGTAGGCGGTATACCAGGCCGGGTTCTCCAGGATATTGCGCTGGATCGCGGGCGGCGTCACCGTGCCGTAATAGCCCTGCCCGATCAGGCTGGTCATGACCCGGTTCCTGGCCGCCACTTCGCGCATGCGCTGCAAAAGCGCCGCCTCGGACAGCGCCGGCCAGTCCAGGGCCTCGGCCTGCCGGATGCTGGCCGGCACGGTCTGGCCGATCAGCTCATCCAGCGTCTCGGCGCCCACGACCTTCAGCATCGCCGCCATCTCGGCCGGGGACGGCCCGATGTGGCGGCGATTGGCGAAATCGTCGGGATCATAGTCGGTCGGGGTCCATTTACCCATCACTGGCCTCGATGCATCAGTATATCCACGGGGACGGTCCCGGAGATCGCGCGGGCCCGAAACGCCCGCCTTTCTCCGTTCTCCAAATACTCTCGGGGGTCCGGGGGCAGACAGCCCCCGGCTTCCGCCGGGCCGCCAGGCCCGGCAATCTCAGCCGATCAGCGCCTGGTAGCCCGCCTCGTCCAGGAAACCGGACAGGTCGACCGAGGCCGGCTTGATGCGAAAGAACCAGGCCGCCATCGGGTCCTCGTTCACCGCGCCGGGCGCGTCGGGCAGCGCCTCGTTGACGGCGGTGATGACGCCCGCGACCGGTGCCACGATGTCCGAGGCCGCCTTGACCGATTCGATCACCACGATCTCCTCGCCCGCCTCGACCTCGCGGCCGACCTCGGGCAGTTCGACGAAGACGACGTCGCCCAGCTGCTCGCTGGCATGCGCCGTGATGCCGACGACGATCTCGTCGCCGTCCTGTTTCAACCATTCGTGGTCTTCGGTGTATTTCAACATGCCTGGCCTCTCAGCGCCTGTAGCTTGGTTGATGGAAGGGAAGCGGGGTGATCGTCACCGGCAGCCGCCGGCCGCGCAATTCGGCCCAGACGGTGGCGCCGGGGGCAAGCCGCGCGGGCAGGATCGCCATGGCGATCGGCCCGCCGACCGAGGGGCCGAAGCCGCCCGAGCAGACCTTGCCCAGCAGGGCGCCGCCCTCGGCCGCGTCGAAGATCCCGACCCCCTCGCGGATCGGCGCGCGGCCCTCGGGGCGCAGGCCCGTGCGGCTCTGGGCGGGGCCTCGGACCAGTTCCTCCAGCACGGCATCCGCGCCGGGAAAGCCGCCCGCGCGGGCGCCGCCGGCGCGCCGCGCCTTGGGGATCGACCAGCCGAGCCCCGCCTCGCCGGGCAGGGTCGAGCCGTCCATGTCATGGCCGTAAAGCGGCATCCCCGCCTCCAGCCGCAGGCTGTCGCGGGCGCCCAGCCCGATGGGCGCGACCTCGGGCTCGGCCAGCAGCGCCTCGGCCAGGGCGACCACCCGGTCCTCGGGCACGGAAATCTCGAACCCGTCCTCGCCGGTATAGCCCGAGCGGCTGACCCAGAGCGTCGCGCCCTGCCAGTCGAACTCGGCCACGTCCATGAAGCGCATCGCCGCCACGCCGGGAACCAGCCGCGCCAGCACCGCCTCGGCCTCCGGCCCCTGCAGCGCCAGCAGCCCGCGATCCGTCACCGGCTCGACCGAAATCCCCCGCGCCTCCAGCTGGCGCAGATGGGCGATGTCCTGCTCGGCGCAGGCGGCGTTCACCACCAGCAGCAGGTGGTCGCCCTTGTTGGCGATCATCAGGTCGTCGAGGATGCCGCCCGCCTCATTGGTGAACAGCCCGTAGCGCTGCCGCCCCTGGGCCAGGCCTAGGATGTCGGCGGGCACCAGCGCCTCCAGCGCCTCGGCCGCGCCCGGCCCGCGCAGGATCACCTGGCCCATGTGGCTGACGTCGAACAGCCCGGCATGGGCGCGGGTATGCAGATGCTCGTTCAGCACGCCCATCGGATATTGCACCGGCATCTCCCAGCCGGCAAAGGGCACCATCTTCGCGCCGCGCGAAAGGTGCAGGTCGTATAGCGTCGTGCGCCGAAACTCGGCCATGGGCATCCCCCTTTTCTGCGGACGGACCTGTCCCGGCCGCTGCGATGCCCCCTCTGTCCCTACCCCGAAGCGGGGGCGCCTGAGATCGTTATCCCTTCGGCGGGCGGCTGATGCCGCCTCTCTCCAGAGCGTTCGGCGGAAAACGGTCCCTTTGCCTGAGAGATTCCTGGGGCGGTTGCTCCTTCGGCCCTGGCTTTTCGCCAATGTCTCCCGATTTCCGACTTTCGTCGTAGCCGGGCGGCAGGATTCTGGCAAGAGCCTTCTGCCGCCCGGTTTTTCAGACCGTGACGTTCAGCGCGCCCCCGTCCAGCAGGATGTTCTGACCGACCATGAACCGCGCCTGCTGGCTGCACAGGAAGGCGCAGGCGGCGCCGAAATCCTCGGGGCGGCCATAGCTGCGGGTCGGGATCGTCGCCTCGCGCCGGCGGCGGGCCTCGTCGAGGTCGATGCCCTCGGCCCTGGCCACGCCCGAATCGAGGCTGACGGCGCGGTCGGTGGCATGGATGCCGGGCAGCAGGTTGTTCACCACCACGCCATGCGGCGCCACCTGCCGCGACATGCCGGCGACAAAGCCGGTCAGCCCGGCGCGGGCGGTGTTCGACAGCCCCAGCACCGCGATGGGCGAGCGCACGGATTGCGAGGTGATGTTGACCACCCGGCCCCAGCCGCGCTCCATCATGCCCGGCACCAGCGCCTGCATCAGCGCGATGGCGGTCAGCATGTTGGCGTCGATGGCCTTGATGAAATCCTCGCGCGACCAGTCGGTCCAGGTGCCGGGCGGCGGGCCGCCGGCATTGTTGACCAGGATGTCGGCCTGACCGGCCAGGGCCTCCAGCACGGCGGCGCGGCCCTCTTCGGTGGTGATGTCGGCGGCGACCGGCGTGACCGAAACGCCATGTCGCGACGCGATGTCGCGCGCGGCCGCCTCCAGCGCCTCTGCGCCGCGGGCGTTGACGACCAGATCGACCCCGGCCTCGGCCAGGGCTTCGGCGCAGGCCCGGCCCAGCCCCTTCGACGCGGCGCAGACAAGCCCCTTCTTGCCCCTGATCCCCAGATCCATGGCTTCCCTCCTGTTCAGCTCGCCGCCAAGGAAGCGCGGGGCGCGCGGATTGTCCAGTTCAGAAGCAGAGGATCTCGGCCTCGGCCTCGGCGCGGCGGAAATTGGCGACGATGTCGTTGACGGCGATGCCCTGGCGAAAGATGCCGGCGCGCTCGCCCGGCGTCTGGCGCATGGCCAGCACCGTCTCGGCCTTGACGTAGTCGTCATAGGGCAGGATCTCGGCGATCTGGTCGATGGCGCAGCTGCACCGCTCCAGCATCTCGCGGGTCTGGCCGTTCGCCGCCATGCAGACGAAGACGTAATCGGCCCGCGCATTGGTCGGATAGTCGTTGATCGCCTGCGCCCAGGCCATTCCGGCCGAAAGCGTCAGGGCTGCCGTCAGGGTCGCCCGGATCATTTCAACACCATTTCGCTGTGATAGGCCGGCCGCCCGCCGGCCAGCGGGCCGGTCTCGGCCAGCATGCGCCGGATCGGCCGCTTCGGATCGTCCAGGGTGAAGCGCAGCTCCAGCGTGTCGAAGCCGGCCATGCGCCCGCGATTCTCGTCCTGCGCGAAGGGCGTGAAGACGGCGACGATCGCCTCGCCCTCGCGCCGGACCGCGCCGTCGCGAAACAACGCATCCTTCAGCCGGTTGCGGATATAGAACGGGCTGCCCCCGGTCAGCGCCGCCATGTCCCGCGCGATGGTTTCCAGAAAGAAGGTCAGCGCCGGATCGCCGCCCGAGGCCGGGAAGGGGCCGATCCTGCGCGTGATGCGCGGCGTCTGCTCGGTCAGCTCCAGCGCCGGCGGGCCGTCCGCGGCGTCCGGGGCGACGGCTGCCAGCGTGACGGTGCCCTCGCCCAGCGGTGCAAAGCCCCCAACCTCGGGGCCGGTCTGGCGCAGCGTCCAGACCAGCGGTCCCTGCGACAGATCCCAGGGCCCGCGCTCGGCAAAGACCAGGTCGCCCGCCTCGCCCGCCCGAAGCGGCGTGGCCAGCAGCGCGATCAGCGCCAGTCCTCGCAAGACGTTCATCCCGGTCCTTCCTTCCCTGTCAGCGACCCTGCCCCCGTCCGGGCCGCGGCGAAAGCCCGCCGCCGGCTGCCTGCTGCTTTGGTCTTAGGCCAGCATCCGCTGCAGCATGGCCTGCAGGTCCTCGGGGCGCACCGGCTTTTCCAGCAGGGGCACGCCCATCTTCTGGCAGGCGCCGCCCAGCTCCGGCCCCCGCCGGGCCGAGACGACGATGGCCGGCACCGCCTGCCCGGCCGCCTTGCGCAAGGCCGCGATGGCCTGCAGGCCGGTGTCGCCATTGTCGAGGTTGTAGTCGGCGATCACCACGTCCGGCGGCTCGTCACCCATCTGCGCCAGAGCCTCGGCGATGCCGCCCGAGACGCGGGCGACCATGCCCAGCCGGTCCTGCAGCACCAGTTGCAGGGCGCGGCGCATGGCGTCGTCGTTCTCGACCACCAGCGCCACCCGGCCGCGCAGATGCGGGCCCTGGCCGGCGCCCTCGGGCCGCGCGGCCTCGCCCCCCGGCGCGACCAGTGGCAGGCTGACGCGAAAGACGGTGCCGCGCCCCGGCTCGCTGTCCATGGCGATGGGATGGCCCAGCTTGGCGCAGGCGCGGCGCACGATGGACAGGCCCAGCCCCATGCCGGGCGCGCCGCCCTCGCGGCCGATGCGCTGGAACTCGTCGAAGACGCGGGCGCGGTCGGTGGCGGCGATGCCGATGCCGGTGTCGTAGATCTCGAGCCACGCCCGCTCGCCGCGCTTGCGCACGCCGACCAGCACGCCGCCACGGTCGGTATACTTGATCGCGTTGGAGACGAGGTTCTGCGCGATCCGCCGCAGAAAGGTCGGATCGCTTTCCACCACCGCCGAGGTCGGCGCAAAGCTGAGCCGCAGCTCCTTGGCCTCGGCCATGGGCGCATATTCGACGGCCAGGCGGCGGAACAGCTCGCCCAGGTCGACGGGCTTGCGCTGGAACTCGATGCGCTGGCTGTCCAGGCGGGAGATGTCCAGCACCGCGTGCATCAGCTCCTCGACCGATTCGAAGGCGCCGGAAAGCCGGCCGGTCAGCTCGCGCTGGAACTCGTCCAGCGGCGTGTCCTTCAGCGCCGACAGGAACAGCTTGGCGGCGGACAGCGGCTGCAACAAGTCGTGGCTCGCCGCGCGCAGGAACCGGGTCTTCGAGCGGTTCGCCTCTTCGGCCGAGGCGCGGGCGACGGCCAGCTCGCGGTTGCGTTCGGACAGGTCGGCCAGCGCCTGTTCCAGCTCGCGCGTGCGGGCCTGCACCTCCTGCTCCAGCGCCACGGCGGCCTGGAACATGGACCAGGCCGAGCCGCGGCTTTCCTCCAGCCGGTCGATGCGCTCGACCAGCACATCGGCGATGCGCGTCAGCTTCTCGACCCGCCGGGCGGGGGGATCCTCGTCGCGCAGGAACATGGCTCAGCCCGGCGCGGGCGGCATCAGGGCCATGCCGACGAAGGTCTGGTTCACATGCATGCCGCTGTGCTGCTCGCCATAGGTGTTGAAGCCGGCGACGCGATAGCGCGCCAGAAGCTCCGACATCTGCCCGTCCATGCCGGCGCGTTCCAGCGCCAGCCGCCGCAGCACGCAGTCGAAGCCCAGCACCATCAGCGGCGGGCGCGGCAGCGCGTCCAGCGCCTCGGCAAAGCCGCGGGTCATGTCCATGGCCCGGCCCAGCGTCAGGATGCTGCCCGCCTCGATCCCGGACAAAAGCTGCAGGCCGCCCTCGGGGGTGATGGCACGGATGGCGCGGACGTGATGGCGCTTGCCGGTGCGCAGCAGCAAGGGATGGCGGGCGAATTCGGTCGGGGTCAGCGCCTCGACCGGGATGCCGGCCAGCCGGGCATATTCCTGCGCCGCCGGCTCGTCGTTCAGCTCCAGGATGATGCGGTTGTGGCGGTCGGCGGCGGTGACGACCGCGCGCCGGTCGGTCGGGCTGAAATGCTGGAAGGAAACCTCGGCCGCCGCCAGGTCGGTCTCGACCAGCAGGAACAGCGCCGCGCCGGGATGGGCGGCGCCATCGACCATCTGGCAGGTCGGGCCGAAGCCCATGCCCTCGGCGCTTGAGCCGCCGACGATCGGCAGGCCGGGGATCGCCGCGTCCAGCGTCGCGGTCAGCACGTCCTCCTGCCGGGCCAGCGCATCGGCCAGCAGCACGCCGAAGCTGGAGCGGCGCAGGTCGGAGCGGAAATCGCCGTGAAAGCGGCGCAGCGTCGCCATCCATTCCGACACCGGCACCAGCGCCTGGTCGCGCAGCACGCAGACCCCGACCCGGAAGCTGGCCGAGGGGAACCCCAGCGCCGTCACCGTCTGCGCGCAATAGCCGCCGGGGCCGATCTCGCCGACCGAGGAACAGCCGACGATCCGGCAGCCCTGCCCCAGCGCCTCGCGCAGCGCGCCGCCCAGGGCGGGCAGCCCCTCGGCCGGCATGCCGAACAAAAGCACCAGCGCAGGGTCCAGCGGCGCCATGGCCGCGGCGATGCGCCGGGCGGTGTCGTCGCCGGCGGCCGGCACCGAGACGGCGACGGGCGCGGG
>NZ_VCBQ01000123.1:0-12098 GCF_006386455.1 Paracoccus sp. FO-3
CGCGGTCTGCGCGGCACGGGCCAGCGGCGAATGCCAGATCGCGGCCAGCGGGCGGCCCGCCAGCAGCCGCGCCGCCGCCTCGGCCTGCCCAAGCCCGGTCGGGTCCAGCGGGTCGTCGGTCGCGCCGCCGATCCGGTTCGCGGCATTGGCCGCGGTCCGGCCGTGGCGCAGGAACAGGAAGGGCTGCGACAGAAGCGGGATCACCAGGCGACCTCGGCGGTCGCGACCAGCGGGCGGTCCAGCGCCGCGGCCAGCCGCCCGGCCGCATCAGCCGTGCAGAAGGCGGGCATCGCCTGCGCCGGGTGCACGGCCTCGAACAGGGCGCGGGTGCCGGCAAGCGTCGGATGCACGTTCCAGCGGCGAAACAGCGCCCGCCCCTCGGCCACCCAGCCCTGCGCCGGGGTGCCCTGCGCCAGGTGACCGGTAAAGACGACGCGGCCGATGCGCTCGCCGATCATGCGCCGCGCCAGCATGGCCGCGCTGTCGCGCTCGGCATTGGGTCCGGCCGCGATCATGGTGCCGCGGAGGGGGCCGTCGGGCACCAGATCGGCCGCCTCGGCCAGCAGCCGCGCCAGCGCCTCGGCCCCGCCCGGCACCAGCCAGCCCGGCCGGGCCAGCATGGCCTCGGCCACGGCCCGGTGCGCGGCGCAGATCGAGACCCGGTGCCCGGCGGCCAGGAAGGCCAGCGCCATCTCCAGCCCGCGCCCGCCGGCCGGGGCGGGCAGCAGCAGCGGCCCGTCCGCCAGTTCCATCAGCCCCGCCGCCTGTTCGGCCAGCGGCTGATCCGCCGCGCCATAGGAGGCGTCGAAGACCATCGCCCGCGCCTGGGGCGGCATGGTGCAGCGATAAAGCCCGCCCTCGGCCGAAAGATCGCCGGTATAGACCAGCCCCTCGGCCCCGCCGATGCGCATCCAGCAGGCCCCCGGCGCATGGCCGGCGGGACCGCAGTCGAAGGGCAGGCCGAAATCCGCAAAGGCCTCAAGCCGCCGCGCCGCCTGCATCGCCGGATCGCGTGACAGGGCGATGGCGGGCTCGGGCGCGAACAGGGGCGGATCGCCCAGCCCTGCCGCCAGATGCAGCCCGCCGGTATGGTCGGCATGGCCGTGCGAGAACAGGATCGCATCGACCCGGCCCACCCCGGACAGGTCCGGCAGGGCCTCGCCATCGGGGCCGCGGCCCAGGTCCAGCATCAGCCGCCGCCCGGCGATCTCCAGCAGGAAACAGGCCGGCCCCTTGACCCCCAGCCCGGAAAGCGCCCTCAGCCTCATGCGCCGGCCCCCGCCCCGGCCAGCAGGCGGTGCTGGAGCGGCGTCTCGGCCCGCAATGCCTCGCGCGGCAGGATCCAGCCGCCGGTCAGGGCCAGCTCGACCGTCTCGCCGGGATGCGGCGGCCGCGGCAGGGTGAAATCGACGGTCCCGCCGTCCTCGACATGCTCCAGCGCCGCCGTGACCAGATGGCCGCCGCCCTGGAAACGGTGGTCCAGCACCCGCGCGCGCAGGCCCCCGCCCGCCGTCGCGGCAAGGTCGCGCGGCCGCAGGCACAGCCAGCCCGGCCCCGGCGGCGCATCGCCCGGCACCGCCACCACCCGGCCCTGCAAGGCGATGCGGCACAGCCCCCCGGACCGGCCCAGCACCTGCACCGGCACCGTCCGGCCGCGCCCGACGAAGCGCGCCACCATCGGCGTCGCCGGGCGGCGATAAAGATCGGCCGGCCTCGCCAGTTGCTCCAGCCGGCCGGCATTCATCACGCCCACCAGCCCGGCCACGGCCATCGCCTCGTCCTGGTCATGGGTGACGAAGACGAAGGTGGTGCGCAGGGCGGCATGGATGCGGCGGAACTCGGCCAGCATCGTCTCGCGCAGATGCGCGTCGAGATTGGCCAGCGGCTCGTCCAGCAGGATCAGGCCCGGCCGCACCGCCAGGCTGCGCGCCAGCGCCACCCGCTGCCGCTGGCCGCCCGACAGCTGGTGCGGGCGCCGGTCGGCCATGCCGGACAGGCCGACCATCTCCAGCGCCTCGCCGATGCGCGCCCGTTCCTCGGCGCGGGACAGGCGCTGGATGCGCAGGCCGAAGCGGATGTTGCCGGCGACGGTCATGTGCGGCCAAAGCGCATAGGACTGGAACACCATGCCCAGCCCGCGCGCCTCGGGCGCAACGAACCGCCCCGGTCCGGCCACCAGCCGCCCGCCCAGGGCGATGCGGCCCGCGTCCGGCCGCTCGAGCCCGGCGATCAGCCGCAAAAGCGTGGTCTTGCCGCAGCCGGAGGGCCCCAGCAGCGCCAGGAACGCCCCCGGCGGCACCGCCAGCGAAACCCCGTCCACGGCGCGCGTCGCGCCGAAGGCCCGGACCACCGCCTCCATCTCGATCGCAGCCATGCCTTTTTCCCTTTCTGCGCGGCGGGTCTAGCGGCAGCGTGCAAAGCTTTCGTGACGGCGGAACGCGGCGATGGGCCGGGGGCGGGGGTGGGGGCGGGGGCGGCGTCACAGGCCGGCCAGCACCGGCTGCGCCCGGAAGGCGGCGAAACCGGCGGCCAGGGCCAGCAGGCTGGCGCCCGCGACGATCAGGCCGATGCGCCGGCCGCCGACCAGCCCCGCCATCGCCGCCTTGGACAGGGTATTCACCGCCACCGCGACCAGGATCGCCTGCGCGGCGACGGGGGTGGCCAGGTCGCCGCCGCCCAGCCGCGCCATCGAGATCGACACCGCATCCACGTCGCCGATGCCCGAGATCGCGGCGATGATCAGCACGCCGACATCGCCATAGTGCCGGCGCAGGATCTCGGCCGCCAGCAGCACGAGGGCGATGAAGGCGGCGATCTTCAGCGCCGTGCCCACCGCCAGCGGGTTGCTGATCGGCAGCGCCGGCCCGGCCTGCGCCGGCCGCCGCCACAGCAAAAGCGCCGCCGCCAGGGCCATCGCCGCCGCCCCCGCCGCCAGCGGCGGGGCCAGATGCGCCAGCAGCGCCCGGTTCAGCCCGACCGTCACCACGCCGACGCGAACCAGCATCACGACGCCGGAGATGAGGATGCCGGCGGCCAGCAACCGGGTGGCGCCGGGCTGGGCCTTGCCCAGCCGGGCAAAGGCCAGCGTCGTCGCGGTGGATGAGGCAAGCCCCCCGGCCGCCGCCATCACCACGATCCCCAGCCGGTCGCCGAAGGCCCGGACAGCCAAATAGCCGGCAAAGGAAATCCCCGCGATCAGGATCGCCAGCAGCCAGATCTCGCGCAGGTTGACCGCACCCCAGGGATCGACGCTGCGGTCGGGGATGACCGGCAGCAGCAGGAAGGACATCGCCGCCAGCGTCAGGATCGCCCGGATCTCGGCCCAGCTCAGCGCCGCGACCCAGCGGTGCAGATGCTCGCGCGCCGCCAGGAGCAGCGTCATCGCCACGGCGGCGGCGACCGCAGGGACCAGCGGCCCGGTGACGGCCAGCGCGCCCAGCAGGAAGACCAGCATCCCCGCCACCGCCGAGGTGGCGCTGACATTCCGGTCCAGCCGCGATTCCAGCCATTGGAAGGCGGCAAAGACCAGCGCGAAGCCGCAGAACACGATGCCGATGACCAAGCCGCCGAAATCCAGCGCCAGCACGCCGGTGGCGCCGCCGGTCAGCCCGGCCAGCGCAAAGGTCCGCAGGCCGGCGGCGCGCTGATGCTCGCGCTCGTCGCGGGTGCGCCAGCCGCGTTCGAGCCCGACCAGCAGGCCGATGGCCAGCGACACGGCAAGGCGGCTGAGGATCTGGTCCGGGTGCATCGCCGCATTCTGCCACCGCTTTCAGCGGCTTGCCAGCGCCGCAAGCGGCAGTGCATTGGCCCCTTGGCCAGCCATGGCGCATCCCGGCGCCGGATCTGGAGTATTTGGAGAACGGTGAAGGCGCAAGACCCGGCACGGCGGCTCTGGACGAACCGCCCGGCTCGCCTGCATGATCGGCTTTCCAAAGAGCGAGCTTCGAGCATGACCGAGACAGGCCCCTTCACCGTCCGCGCCTTGATGGCGCAAAGCGGCGTCGCCTTCGGCACCAGCGGCGCGCGCGGATTGGCCAGCGCGCTGACCGACCGCGTGGCCCATGGCTGCGTCCTGGGCTTCCTGCAATACCTGCGCGAGATCGGCGCGTTCGCCCCCGGGACCGAGGTGGCGCTGGCGGGCGACCTGCGCCCCTCGACCCCGCGCATCCTGCGGGCCTGCGCCCAGGCGATCCGCGACGCGGGCGGGCGGCCGCTGTTTTGCGGCCATGTGCCGACGCCGGCGCTGGCGCATTACGCCTTTGGCCGGGCCATCCCCTCGCTGATGGTCACGGGCAGCCATATTCCCGACGACCGCAACGGCATCAAGTTCCACAGCCCCGCCGGCGAGATCCTGAAGCCCGACGAGGCCGGCATCGCCCGGCAGGTGCTGGCGCCGGACGCCGGGCGCTTCGGCGCGGACGGCATGCTGGCCGAGGCGGCGCCCCTGCCCGAGCCCGTGGACATCGAGGCGGGCTATCTGGCCCGCTATGTGGATTTCTTCGGCAACGATGCGCTTTCCGGGCTGAGGCTGGGGCTTTACCAGCATTCCGCCGTCGGCCGCGACCTTATCGCCCGCATCCTGCGCGCGCTGGGGGCCGAGGTTCTGCCGCTGGGCCGCTCGGATCGTTTCATCCCCGTGGATACCGAGGCGCTGCGGCCCGAGGACGTCGCCCTGGCGCGGGACTGGGCGGCGCGGCACCGGCTGGACGCCATCGTCTCGACCGACGGCGATTCCGACCGCCCGCTTCTGGCCGATCATCGCGGCGAATGGCTGCGCGGCGACCTGCTGGGCCTGATCTGCGCCCGCGAACTGGGCGCGGAATGCGTCGTCACCCCGGTCAGCAGCAACACCGCGCTGGAGCTGAGCGGCGCATTCGCCCGCACCATCCGCACCCGCATCGGCTCGCCCCATGTCATCGCCGCGATGGACGAGGCGGCGTGCGAGACCCTGGGCCCCGTCTGCGGCTACGAGGCGAACGGCGGCTTCCTGCTGGGCAGCGAGGTCGCGCGGGACGGGCGCCGGCTGGCGGCGCTGCCGACGCGCGACGCGGTGCTGCCGGTGGTTGCGGTGCTGGCGGCGGCCAGGGCACGGCCGCTGGCCGAGCTTTGCGCCGGCCTGCCGCGGCGCGTGACCTTCAGCGACCGGCTGCAGGATTTCCCGACCCAGGATTCCCAGGCGATCCTGGCCTGGCTGACCGCGGGCAGCGAGGCGGACAGCCGCGCCCGGATCGAGGCGCAATTCGGCCCGCTGGCCGGCGGGCTGCGGCGGATCGACCAGACCGACGGGCTGCGCATGACCTTCGCGGACGGCGCGATCATCCACCTGCGCCCGTCCGGCAACGCCCCGGAGCTGCGGCTTTACACCGAGGCCGAGACCGACGAGGCCGCCCGGACGCTGAATGCCGCGGCCCTGGCGCGGGTGCGCGGGATGGCGGCCCTGCTGGCCTGACCGACCCGGCGGGGCTCAGGCGGCCGCGGCCGCCGGCCGCACCCTTGCCGCAAAGGCGCGCAGTTCGGCATCCTCCAGCGTCTCGCGCTCCAGCAATTCGCGGGCGGATTGGTCCAGAAGGTCGCGATTGGCCTCGAGCAACGCCACGGTGCGGGCAAAGATCCTGTCGGTGATCTGCTTCACCGCCGCGTCGATCCGCTGCGCCGTGGCCTCGGAATAGCGCCGGCTCAGCCACGAGCCCTGCTCGTTCGTGCCCAGAAAGCCGGGGCGGTCGCTGTCATAGCTGACATGGCCCAGCTCATCGTCCATGCCGTAGCGCGTGACCATGGCGCGGGCGATGTCGGTCGCCTTGACCAGATCGTCGGCCGCGCCGGTCGAGAGATGGCCGAAGACCACGCTTTCCGCCGCCCGCCCGCCCAGGAGGACGGCGATCTTGTCCTCCAGCTCGGCGCGGGTCATCAGGAAGCGGTCCTCGGTCGGGCGCTGGATGGTATAGCCGAGCGCGCCGATGCCGCGCGGGATGATCGAGACCTTGTGGACCACGTCGACGCCGGGCAGCGCCATGGCGACCAGCGCATGGCCCATCTCGTGGCAGGCGACGATCTCGCGCTCGCGCGGGTTCAGCAGGCGGTTGCGCTTTTCCAGCCCGGCGACGATGCGCTCGACCGCGTGGTTGAAATCGGCCATGGCCACGGAATCGGCGCTGCGCCGGGTGGCCAGCAGCGCCGCCTCGTTCACCAGGTTGGCCAGGTCGGCGCCGGAAAAGCCCGGCGTCAGCGCCGCCACCTGCCCGACCTCGACATCCGGGGCCAGCCGCACCTTTTTCATATGCACCTTGAGGATGTCGATGCGGCCCTTGCGGTCGGGCTTGTCCACCAGCACCTGCCGGTCGAAGCGGCCGGCGCGCAGCAGCGCGGGGTCGAGGATCTCGGGCCGGTTGGTCGCGGCCAGCAGCACGACGCCGGACGAGGGGTCGAAGCCGTCCAGCTCGGACAGCAGCTGGTTCAGCGTCTGCTCGCGCTCGTCGTTGCCGCCGGTGAACTGGCCCGAGTTGCGGGCGCGGCCAAGCGCGTCGAGTTCGTCGATGAAGATGATCGCAGGGGCGCTCTTGCGGGCCTGCTCGAACAGGTCGCGCACCCGCGCGGCGCCCACGCCGACGAACAGCTCGACGAATTCCGAGCCCGAGATCGACAGGAAGGTCACGCCGGCCTCGCCCGCCACGGCCCGCGCCAGAAGCGTCTTGCCGGTGCCGGGCGGGCCGACCAGCAGCACCCCCTTGGGCACCCGCGCGCCCAGGCGGCCATAGCCCTCGGGGTCGCGCAGGAAGGCGATGATCTCCTCCAGCTCGGCCTTGGCCTCGTCCACGCCGGCGACATCGGCAAAGGTCACGCCGGTCTCTTTCTCCATATAGACCTTGGCCCGGCTCTTGCCGACCTGCATGAAGCCGCCCAGGCCCTGGCGCTCGGCGAACTTGCGAAACACGAACATCCACAGCGCCAGGAACAGCACCACCGGCACCACCCAGGACAGCAGCGCGCCGAGCCAGGTGTTCTGCGGCACGCCGCTGATCTCGACCCCGGCCTGGTCGATGCGTTCCAGGACGGCCGGATCGACCAGGGTGGTGACGAACTGGTTGCGGCCGTCGACCGGGCTGTTGAAATTGCCGGTGATGCGGTCGCCGCCCACCGCCACCGAGGAGATGCGGCCCTGCTCCAGGTAATCCTCGAACTGGCTGTAGCTGATCGGCGCGACGTCGCGCGCGCCCGACAGCAGATCCTGGAGCAGGATCACGGCCAGGAAAGCCAGGATCCAATACCAGATGTGGAACTCGGTCCTCTTCTCCATGTCTTCTCCCTGCCGGCGGCCGGATGGGCGCCTGATCGGTAAGCCCGCGCCTGGCCGATGTTGCCCGACCGCGCGGCGCCAATCAACGGGCGGGGCGGGTTTCGGCCGCGCGCCGATGCCGCAGCATGGCCGGCGGCACGGCATCCGCCGCCGCCGGGTCCGCGTTCAGGGCTGGGCCGGCAGGATGCGGCCGGTGCAGGGGCCGAAGCCGATGCGATAGCCCGCGCCCTGCGCATGGGCGAAAAGCCCGATCTGGTCGCCATCCTCGATGAAGCGGCGCGGTGCGCCATTGACCGTCACCGGCACCTGGCCGCCCTCGGTCATTTCCAGCAGCGCGCCGGCCTGGTCGCGGCCCGGCCCCGAAATCGTGCCCGAGCCCAGCAGGTCGCCGACCCGCATCGGACAGCCGGAACTGGCGTGATGCGCCAGCTGCTGCGCGCTGGAGTAATACATGACGTTGTAATTCGTCCGCGCCATGACCTGCCCGTTCATGGTCCAGCCGATCTCCAGGTCGTAAAGCCCCGGCCGCTCTTCCTGCAGATAGGGCAGCAGCGGGTTCTCCCGCGGCGCGCCGGCGCAGCGGAACGGCTCCAGCGCCGCCTGCGGCACGATCCAGGCGCCGATGGTGGTGCCAAGCGCCTTGGACTGGAACGGGCCCAGCGGCTGGTATTCCCAGGCCTGGATGTCGCGCGCCGACCAGTCGTTGAGCAGCACATAGCCGAAGATCATCCGCTCGGCATCCTCGACGCCGATCCGCTGGCCCATCTCGCTGTCCGCGCCGACGATGGCGCCCAGCTCAAGCTCCAGGTCCAGCCGGCGGCAGGGCGCCCATTCGGGACCGTTCTCGCCCCGGACCTGGCCCATCGGCCGCCGGATCGGCGTGCCCGAGACCACGACCGAGGACGCCCGGCCATTATAGCCGATGGGCATATGCGTCCATTGCGGCGGCAGGGCGTTCTGGGGTCCGCGGAACAGCGCGCCGACGTTGAAGGCATGGTGGCGCGAGGCGTAGAAATCGGTGAACTCGGAGACCCGGATCGGCAGGTGCATCTGCGCATCAGACATGGCGACCAGCGGCAGGTCGCCCTCGGCCCCCTCGGCCAGCAGCGCGGTCAGCCGGGCGCGCACCGCGTCCCATTGCCCCCTCCCCAAGGCCATGAACGCGTTCAGCCGCGGCTGCGAGAACGTGCCGCCTGCATCCAGCAGCCCGCGCGCCTCGCATGCGGCCAGGTCCAGGATCATGTCGCCGATGGCCACGCCGCAGCGCGGCGCGCTGCCCTGGGTGGAAAACACGCCGTAGGGCAGGTTCTGGATGGGAAAGTCGCATCCCGCGCCATTCGCCGCCGCCACCCGGCTGCGCAACGGCCTGTCCGCCGCCGGCATCCTCTGCCTCCTGCCGTCCCGGCCGCCTTCGCCCCCGGTCCCGGCAGGCACGGCCTGCATCATTGCTATCAGCTTTCGGCCCGGTCGCAACCGGCTTCCGCGCGGCCGCCCTGGGGATCGTCGCGGCCCATCCCGTCGCGCCCCGTCCGGGCCGGCCCGAGATAGCGGTCCAGGATCGCATCCGCGATCTCGGCCACCGTGGCGCGCGCGGCGGCGGGATCGGCGCCGACGATGTCGTAAAGCGCGATCATCGCCTCGGTGCCGGTCGCCGTCGACAGCGCGCGGACAAGCGCCTGCCGCCGCGCCGCCGCCAGCCCGCCGCCATCCTCCTGCAAGGCCCGTTCATACAGCGCCACGCGGCGGGCGCCGCGCAGCTGCGGCCGCGCCGCATCCTCGGGCGACCATGCGGCCAGCGTCATGGCGACGAATTGCCGGAACCGCGCCTCGTGGCTGGTCGAGAGGTCGAAGATATACAGGCTGATCGCCCTGAGCCTCTGGCGCAGGTCGGCCGCGCCGGCCACGATTTCCTCATAGGGCTTTACCGCGATGTCCAGCCCCGCCTCGGCCACCAGCATCGCGGGGTCGGAAAAATAGCGATAGGCCGTCGCCCTGGATATGCCGTGAAGCCCGGCGGCGGCCGCCACCGTCACCGGCTTGCCCTGGCGCATCAGTTCCCGCGCTCCTTCGAGGATCGCGCACCGCGTGCGCTGCTTTTGTGCCGTCCGGCCCTTGCCTGCCTGCATGGCCTGTCCTTCATGAGACGATTGTCTTATTATGGGATCAGAGTATCATCTTGGCGGATGCGGCTCAACAGGACGGCTGCCATGACCAGCAGGCCCCGGAAATACAATGTCCTGAACATTTTCATGACCTTCCACGCCTTCCCGGACGAGGTGCAGGACCGCTATTGCCTTTGTTGAATGCGTGGTTCCGGTCGGCGCCGGCGCGCCGCCCAACCATCATGCCGGCGAGACCGAGGCCTTCTTCGTCCTCGAGGGGCAGGTGGGCTTCATGATCGACGGGCAGGAGCGGCTGGCCGGGCCCGGCGATTTCGTCCCGATCCCGGACGGCGCCGTCCACGCCTTCAAGGCGGTGGGCGAGGCGCCGGCGCGGATGCTGATCCTGAACGCGCCGGGCCGGATGCACCAGCAGTTCTTCACCGGCATCAGGCCAGGCGCTGCCCGAGGATTTCAGCGGCCTGCCGACCCCGAACGAGCCCGACATCCCCGCCGTCCCGGCCACCGCGGCAGCGGCGGGCATGACGATCCTGCCCCTGAACTGAGGGGCCGCGCCTAGCGGTGCCCGGCCTCGCGCTGGGTGATCAGCCGGGCCGAGTTCTGCCGGGACAGGAACGCCCACAGCCAGCTCAGCGCCACGAACAGCCGCGAGCGGGTGCCGATCAGGAAATAGATATGGGCGATGCCCCAGACCCACCAGGCGAACCAGCCGGTCATCTTGAAGCGGCCGAACTCGATCACCGCCGCATTGCGCCCGATGGTCGCCAGGTTGCCCATGTCGCGATAGCGGAAGGCACCCGGCGGCGGCTTCCCCGCAAGCCTTGCACGGATGGTCCGGGCCGCGTGCTTGCCCTGCTGCTTGGCCGCCGGCGCGACACCCGGCACCGCGCGGCCGCCGGATTCGACATGCGCCGTATCGCCCAGGACGAAGATCGCGGGGTCGCCGGGCAGGGTCAGTTCGGGCGTCACCACGACGCGGCCGGCGCGGTCCGCCTCGGCCCCCAGCCAGTCATGGGCGCGCGAGGCCTGCACCCCCGCCGCCCAGATCACCGTGCGGGCCTGGATGAAGCGGCCGTCCAGCACGATCCCGCTGTCCGAGCATTCGGTGACGGGTGCGCCCGTCATCACCTCGACGCCGCGCCGCTTAAGCGCGCGCGTCGCATAGGCCGAGAGCCTGTCGCTGAAGGCGGGCAGGATGCGCGGTCCGGCCTCGATCAGCAGGATGCGGGCCTGCCGGGTGTCGATGCGGCGGAACTCGGCCGGCAGGATGCGATGCGCCAGCTCGGCGATGATGCCGACCAGCTCGACCCCGGTCGGCCCGGCGCCGATCACGGCAAAGGTCAGCAGCGCCCGCCGCTCGGCCGGATCCCCGGTCAGCTCGGCGCGCTCGAAGGCCAGCAGCAGGCGGCGGCGGATCGTGGTCGCATCCTCCAGCGTCTTGAGCCCCGGCGCATCGGCTTCCCACTGGTCCTTGCCGAAATAGGCGTGGCGGGCGCCGGTGGCGACGACCAGCGTGTCATAGGGCACGCGCTCGCCATTCTTTAGGACGACCTCGCGCGCGGCCCGGTCGATGCCTTCCACCGCGGCCAGCAGCGTGGTCACGTCCTTTCGCTCGCGCATCAGCGCGCGGATCGGCCAGGCGATGTCCGAGGTCGCCAGCAGCGTCGTCGCCACCTGGTAGAGCAGCGGCTGGAACAGGTGATGGTTGCGCCGGTCGATCAGGGTGATGGCGCAACCCGCGCCCTTCAGCCCCAGCACCACCTGCAGCCCGGCAAAGCCGGCACCAATGACGACGACCCGGTGTTTCATGGGCATGACTCCGCTGCCAAGGACGCGCGGCCGCGATCCCGGCCTGGGGATCGTCGGGTCGCGTGGGCGCAAACGGGCAAGGGCCGTTTCGAAGCACCTGCCGACCCAAGGTCGCAGGGCCCCAGGTTGCACCAGCCTTGACGCGGGGGGCAAGGGCCTTCCGGCGGCGATCCGGTTTGCCAAACCCCGCCGGCCCGCCGCATCATGCGCCCGACCCCGCCATCCAGCCATCGGAGCCACCATGCCCAAACCCCTGCACGAACCCGTCGACGCCGCCCTGATCCCGCGCTTTGCCGGGCATGCGACCTTCATGCGCCTGCCGGCCGTCGCCAGCGCCGAGGGGCTCGACGTCGCGCTGCTGGGCATTCCCTGGGACGGCGGCACCACCAACCGCGCCGGCGCCCGCCACGGCCCGCGCGAGGTGCGCAACCAGTCCAGCCTGATCCGCCGCGTCCATCCCGTGACCGGCATCGCCCCCTATGAGCGGCTGGCCGTGGCCGATGTGGGCGACCTGGCGGTCCAGCCCATCGACCCCGCCGCGGCGCTGCGCCAGATCGAAGAGGGCATCGCCCGGATCTGCGCCCAGGGCGCCCTGCCGCTGAGCGTCGGCGGCGACCACCTGACCACGCTGCCGGTGCTGCGCGCGATCCGCAAGGCCGACCCCGCCCGCGGCCCCCTGGGGCTGGTGCAGTTCGACGCCCATTCCGATACCGCCGACCGCTATTTCGGCGACAACCCCTATACCCACGGCACGCCCTTTCGCCGCGCCATAGAAGAGGGCGTGCTGGACCCCCGGCGCATGGCGCAGATCGGCATCCGCGGCTCGGTCTATGCCCCCGACGAGCATCAACCCACATTCTCCAAGTAAGTCGCTG
>NZ_VCBQ01000124.1:0-12044 GCF_006386455.1 Paracoccus sp. FO-3
CAAAATCAAGAAAAATGACAAAGATCGGCAAACGCATGAAAAACAACGGAAAATTAACGCAGCCCCAACCGCCCGCACCCCCGGCCCCACGCAATCACCCCCCGCGACCCGCAATCCCCCACCCCCAAACAAGCCCCCCTTTCCCCAGAAAACGCAGGAACAAAAACACGAGAATCAAACCAAATAACAACAAAGGCCAGGAGCCCCAGAAGCTGCAGGCCGCGCCTGCCCCCCATCACCTGGGCCCAAGAAGCACCTCCTTTGTCCCGCCTGATCCGGTCGAACCGCGAACGGTGGGCGGCTCAGTCGGCCAAGCGCCACGCTGGCAGCCGGATCCGCTTTATCCATGACGGCGATTCTCAGCGGCGAGCCGACGCCGCAGCGAGCCGATGGCCGCCCTAGCAAAACAGGTCCAAGATGAGGATGGCAAAGCCTTGCAGCGCGTCAGGCAATCAGCAGGCACATGCAAGGGCTGATGGTGACCCCGACAGGATTTGAACCTGTAACCTGCCCCTTAGGAGGGGGCTGCTCTATCCAGTTGAGCCACGGGGCCGCCTGGGGCCTCTTTTGCCCTCTGGCCGCGAAAATGGCAAGCTTGCCGCGGCCGGGCGGAAAAGATAACGGTAACATGATTGCGTCCCGGTAGTTGCGATGAACACGAAAAGACCCCGCCGCCCACTGACCCTGCGCGATGTGTCCGAAGCATCAGGCGTGTCCGAGATGACCGTCAGCCGCGTGCTGCGCAACCGGGGCGACGTCTCGGCCGCCACGCGCGAGAAGGTGCTGACCGCCGCCCGTACCCTGGGCTATGTCCCCAACAAGATCGCAGGCGGGCTCGCCAGCCAGCGCGTGAACCTGGTCGCGGTGGTCATCCCGTCGCTGTCGAACATGGTGTTTCCCGACGTGCTGGGCGGGATCTCGGCCGAACTGGACGATACCGGCCTGCAGCCGGTGGTGGGCGTGACGAATTACAGCCCCTCGCGCGAGGATGCGGTACTTTACGACATGCTGAGCTGGCGGCCCTCGGGGGTGATCCTGGCCGGGCTGGAACACAGCCGGGCGGCGCGGGCCATGCTGGACAACGCCGGCCTGCCGGTGGTCGAGATCATGGATGTGGACGGCACGCCGATCGACACCGCCGTCGGCATCTCGCACCGCCGGGCCGGGGCCGAGATGGCCGACGAGATCCTGGCCGCCGGCTATCGCCGCATCGGCTTCATCGGCACGCACATGCCCGAGGACCATCGCGCCCGCAAGCGGCTCGCCGGCTTCGAGGAACGGCTGGGCGAGCGCGGCGTGCAGCTGGCGGCGCGGGAATATTACCAGGGCGGCTCGTCGCTGCTGAAGGGACGCGAGATGACCGAGCGCATCCTGACGCGCGAGCCGGAGCTGGACTTCCTGTATTTCTCCAACGACATGATCGGGGCCGGCGGGCTCTTGTGGTGCATGGAGAACGGCTACGACATTCCCGGCAGGCTGGGGCTTGCGGGCTTCAACGGCGTCGAGCTGCTGGACGGGCTGCCGATGCGGCTGACCACCACCGACGCGCGGCGCATCGACATCGGCCGGCGCGCGGCCCGCATCGTCGCCGGCAAGGAGCCGCGGCCCGAGAACGGCATCATCGCGCTGGCCCCGACCATCTTGCCGGGAGAGACCATCCGCAAGCATTGACGCCGCGCCGGCGGGCGGCGCTGCAGGAGTATTTGGCAGACGGTGAAACGGGCGCAGGCCTGGCCCTTGCGCACCGGCCTGCGTTTTTCTCCGTTTCACAAATACCCATGCGGCAGCGACGGTTGCGCGGTCGCATGGGTATTTTCGGAACGAAGAAGCCGGATCCGGGAAGTCAGCCCAGCTCGGGGAAGAACAGGCCCTTTGGCGAAGGCGTGAAGATCTCGCAGCCATCCGCGGTCACGCCGATCGAATGCTCGAACTGGGCCGAGAGCGACTTGTCGCGCGTCACCGCCGTCCAGTCGTCGGCAAGGATCTTGGTTTCGGGCCGGCCGAGGTTCACCATGGGCTCGATGGTGAAGAACATGCCTTCCTCCAGCACCGGGCCCTTGCCGGGACGGCCGAAATGCAGCACGTTCGGCGGCGCGTGGAAGCTGCGGCCAAGGCCGTGGCCGCAGAAGTCGCGCACCACCGACATGCGGTTCGATTCCACATAGGACTGGATCGCCCAGCCGATGTCGCCGAAGGTGGCGCCGGGACGGACGGCCTCGATGCCGCACATCAGCGCGTCATGCGTGACCTGGATCAGCCGGCGCGCCTTGACGCTGGGCCTGCCCGCCACATACATGCGCGAGCTGTCGCCATACCAGCCGTCCACGATCACCGTCACGTCGATGTTCAGGATGTCGCCCTCGGCCAGGATCTTGTCGCCGGGGATGCCGTGGCAGACGACGTGGTTCACGCTGATGCAGCTGGCGTGCTGGTAGCCGCGATAGCCGATGGTGGCGCTGGTGGCGCCCAGTTCCTCGACCCGGCCCCGGATGAAATCGTCCAGGCCGCCGGTGGTGGCGCCGGGCTGCACCAAGGGACCGACCTCGTCCAGGATCTGCGCCGCGATCAGCCCGGCCGCCCGCATGCCCTGGAAGTCCTGCGGGTCGTGGATGCGGATTCCCTCGCGGGTCTGGCGTGCGTCGTTCATGGCGTCCCCTTGGCGTCGTCCTGCTGGTCCGTTCCACAGATAGTCCCATGCCGCCACTTGTTCCAGCCCCTCGGGCGGACCTATACATTTGCGCAAGGAGCCAGATCGCCAGGAGGAGCGCGCCGATGCAATCCGACAATCCCACCGCCGCCATCCTCGTCATCGGGGACGAGATCCTTTCGGGCCGCACGCGCGAGGGCAATGCCCATTACCTGTCGCAGGTCCTCAATAGCATCGGCGTCGACCTGCGCGAAGTGCGCATCGTCGGCGACGACCACGACCAGATCACCGCCGCGATCAGGGCGCTGGATTGCTCGCTGGGCGGCGCCTGGGACATGCTGTTCACCTCGGGCGGCATCGGGCCGACGCATGACGACATCACCGCCGATGCCGTCGCCGCCGCCTTCGGCGTGGGCATCGAGATCAACGAGGAGGCGCGGCGCGTCATGGTCGAGCGCTGGCAGGCGCGCGGCGTCGAAGTGACCGGCAACCGCCTGCGCATGGCCCGCATCCCGCTGGGCGCGGCGCTGATCCCCAACGCGCATTCCGCCGCGCCGGGTTTCCATATCGGCAACACCTATGTCATGGCCGGCGTGCCCGAGGTGTTCCGCGCCATGGTCGAGGCGGTGGTGCCGGGCCTGCCGACCGGCCGCCCCTCGGTCAGCGAGGCGCTGGAGGTGCTGCGCCCGGAATCCGACGTGGCCGACGAGCTGCGCGCCGTGGCCGATGCCTTCCCGGACCTGTCGCTCGGCTCCTATCCCTTCCAGAGCGGGCAGCGCTACGGCACCAGCCTGGTGATCCGCGGGCTGGACGACAAGCGCGTCACCGACGCCATGACCCTGCTGCGCGAAAGGCTGGCCCTGTGATCGGCGATCCCGACATCGCCCGCGCCTTCGAGACCACCTGGCCCGCCGCCGAATATGCGCCGGCCGGCGGTTTCCTGGTCGGCCGCGGCCGGGCCGGCGGCGGCCGCGTCAGCTCGGCCCGCGCCGCGCGGCCCGACTGGACCGAGGCCGACATCGCCCGCGCCGAAGCCATCCAGCGCGGCTGGAACGAGCGGCCGATGTTCCGCGTCGCCGATGACGATGCCGCGTTGGCGCAGGCGCTGGCGGCGCAGGGCTTTCGCCATGGCACGCCCACCGCGATCCTGGCCGCCGATTGCGCCCGGCTGACCGCCCTGCCCGTCCCGCCGCTGGCCACCTTCGAGATCTGGCCGCCGCTGGCCATGCAGCGCGACATCTGGAGCGACGGCAATGTCTCGGCCGCCCGCCAGGCGGTGATGGAGCGCGTGGCCCTGCCCAAGACCGCGCTGCTGGGACGGATGCAGGATCGCGCGGCCGGCGCGGCCTTCGTGGCGCTGGACGGGCCGGTCGCCATGATCCACGCCATCGAGGTGGTGCCCGCCCTGCGCCGGCAGGGCGTGGCGGGCTGGCTGATCCGCATGGCGGCGACCTGGGCCGAGGCGCAGGGCGCAACCCGGCTGGCGCTGGCGGTCGGCCGCGCCAATGCCGGCGCCCGCGCGGCCTATGACCGGCTGGGCTTTGCGGAACTCGGCGGCTACGGCTATTGGAGCAAGGACTGAAGCCGGCGCTCAGGCTGGCGCGGCCGCCAGGCGGCGCAATTCCTTCTTGAGCAGCTCCAGCTCGCCGCGCATCAGGCTCAGCTCGGCATGCAGGTCGCCGTCCAGGATCTCGCCCGCGACCAGGGTCAGGCTGGCCAGGCGGCGGGCGCCGGGCCGGGGCGGCTCGCCCTCGGCGCCCCCGTCCTCGACCAGAAGGAAGCTTTGCGCGCCTTCCGACAGCCGCTCGGCCGGGATGGCGGCGGCGACGCGCCAGCGGCCGGGTGCTTCGGCGGTCAGCCGGGCCTCGGCCACGCGGCTGCCCATATGCACCAGCACCAGCCGGCCCGGCTGGGCGTCGCGGTGGATCACCCCCTGCCAGATCCCGCTTTTCAGCCCCAGGGATTCAAATTCACTCATTAAAACATTCCTTGGTCAGAACCAGGGTCAGAACTGGGCCCGCAGGTGGCGCGAGAAGAACAACTCGCGGATCTCGACCGCATTCATGCGGGGCGCCTCGAAAATCAGGTCCAGCCAGATCTTTTCCAGCCGCTTCTCGTTCATCGGGGTATAGGCAAGGTCGAACTCGGTCACCTGCCGGCTGTAATGGCCCGGCTCGAAGCGGCGCAGTTGCAGCGTGGCCTGGTCGGTGTTCGGGCCATGGCCGATGTTCAGCCGGGCATAGACCTCCAGCGCGCGCTCGGCGATGATGCCGGTCTCCAGCCGCAGGACATGGCTGCGGGTCAGGCCCTGCAACGCGCTTTCGGGCAGGTCGATGGACAGCGACAGGAAGCTGCCGGCAAAGCCGAACACCTCGAGCCGCATGCCAAAGGGCGACAGGTCGGTCGCGCCGCCATTGGCCAGTTGTTCCAGGATCAGCGCACGTTCGGGGCAGTCGTGCCAGACCGCCGCCCCCTCGCCCAGCCGGTCGCCGGCCTCGGGCCCGGCCAGCCCGCGCGGCGTGACCTGCCCGGCCATGAAGCCGGGGCGCCAGCGCCAGTCGGTGCCGCCGGGCAGGTGCAGCGCATCCAGCGCCGCACGCGAACGCGCCGCGCGGCGGTCGGCGCCGATCAGGAAGCGGTCGAGGCTGCCGCGCAGCGCGCGCGCCTCCTCGCGCAGGTGGCGCAGGCGGGCGGCGGGCAGCGTTTCGACGCCCCCGGCCAGCGCCGTCCATTGCTGTGCAGCCCGCTCTCGGGTCTTGCGTTCAAGCCATTTACCAGGGCGTATTGCCATGCGTCCGCCTGTCACTGATCCATGTAGACGTGGGTTTCGGCGGCCGCACCCGGATGGGTCACGGCGCCGTAGCGAGCCTTGCCGACCAGCTGAGCGTATTTCCACAACGCGCCCGAGGCATAATCCGTCTTGCGCGGCCCGGCCCATGCGGCGCGGCGCTGCGCCAGTTCCTCGTCGCTCAGCGCCACGGAAATCTCGCCCCGGATCGCGTCGATGGTGATCATGTCGCCGTCGCGCAGCAGCGCGATGGGGCCGCCATGCGCCGCCTCCGGGCCGACATGGCCGACGCAGAAGCCGCGCGTCGCGCCGGAAAACCGCCCGTCGGTGATCAGCGCCACCTTCTTGCCCATGCCCTGCCCCGACAGCGCCGCCGTGGTCGCCAGCATCTCGCGCATGCCGGGGCCGCCGGCCGGGCCCTCGTTGCGGATGACGATCACGCAGCCCTCGGCATAGTCGCGGCGGGTGACGGCGTCGAAGGCCTCTTCCTCGGATTCGAAGACGCGGGCGGGGCCGGTAAAGACCTGATGCTCGGGCGCCATGCCCGCGACCTTCACGATGGCGCCGTCGGGTGCCAGATTGCCGCGCAGCCCGACCACGCCGCCGGTCCGCGACAGCGGCGCCGTCACCGGATGGATGACCTTGCCGTCGATCTCGCGCGCGACAAGGTCCAGTTCCTCGCCCATGCTGCGCCCCGAGGCGGTCAGGCAATCCTCGTGGATCAGCCCGGCGCGGCGCAGCTCGCGCATGACCACCGGCACGCCGCCGGCCTCGAACAGATCCTTGGCGACGTAGTCGCCGCCGGGGCGCAGGTTCACGAAATAGGGCGTGTCGCGAAAGATGTCGCAGACGTCGAACAGATCGAAGGGGATGCCCGCCTCATGCGCGATGGCGGGCAGGTGCAGCCCGGCATTGGTCGAGCCGCCGGTGCAGGCCACCACCCGCGCCGCGTTTTCCAGCGACTTGCGCGTCACCACGTCGCGGGCGCGGATGTTCCTCTCGATCAGCGCCATCACCGCCTCACCCGAGGCGAGCCCGTATTGATCGCGCGATTCGTAGGGCGCCGGCGCGCCCGAGCTGTTCATCAGCGCCAGCCCGATGGCCTCGCTGACGCAGGCCATGGTGTTGGCGGTATATTGCCCGCCGCAGGCCCCGGCCGAGGGACAGGCCACGCGCTCCAGGATCTCCAGCTCGGCATCGGTCATCTTGCCGGCGGCGTGCTGGCCCACGGCCTCGAACACGTCCTGGACCACCACGTCGCGCCCGTCCAGCTTGCCCGGCAGGATCGAGCCGCCATAGATGAAGACGCTGGGCACGTTCAGCCGCACCATGGCCATCATCATGCCCGGCAGCGACTTGTCGCAGCCCGCCAGCCCGACCAGCGCGTCATAGCAATGCCCGCGCATGGTCAGTTCGACCGTGTCGGCGATGGCATCGCGCGAGGCAAGGCTCGAGCGCATCCCCTCGTGCCCCATGGCGATGCCGTCGGTGACGGTGATGGTGGTGAACTCGCGCGGGCAGCCGCCGCCCTTCTTGACGCCCTGCTTGACCGACTGGGCCTGGCGGGCCAGCGCGATATTGCAGGGCGCGGCCTCGTTCCAGCAGGTCGCCACCCCCACCCAGGGGGAATGGATCTCTTCGTCCGAGATGCCCATGGCATAGAAATAGCTGCGATGCGGCGCGCGGGCCGGCCCCTCGGTGACATGGCGACTGGGCAGGGTCGACTTGTCGAAACGGCTGTTCTTCATGGCTGCATCCTCCGGCTGGATTCTGGATAGGCCCAGCCCGCCCGCGGAGCAAGGGGCTGCCGCCCGCCCTCAGCCCAGGGCCGCGTCCAGCCGGGCGGCCATGATCAGGTCGTTCATGGTCACGCCCCCGGCCGAATGGGTGGCATAGGTGACGCGGGCATGGCCCCAGCCAAAGGCGATGTCGGGATGGTGCCCGGCGGCCTCGGCCTGCCAGGCGGCCAGGTTGGCCAGCTGCGCCGCCTGCCTGAAGTTCTTGAAGCGCCATTCGCGCTGGATCGACTTGCCGTCCTCGGCCATGCGCCACTCGGGCAGGTCGGCCAGCGCCTTGCGCAATTCCTCCGGCGACAGCGCGGCGGCGCCGTCCACGATCTTGTCCTTGCTGCGGTCCGTCATCGCGTCCTCCGTCACAGGATCGGCGCCGCCAGCGCCAGAAGATTGTTGCGCAGCCGGCGCCGGACCGACCAGCCGCGGATGTCCTCCAGCGCGATCGGCCGGGCGCGGGCGATATAGCCCTGCTGGCGTTCGTCCAGCCGCTCGGTGATGTCGCCGCCCAGGAACAGCATGTTCATCTCGTAGTTCAGCTCGAAGCTGCGGCGGTCCATGTTGGCGCTGCCCAGCATGGCCATGCGCCCGTCGGCGGTGATGATCTTGGAATGCAAGAGCCCGCCCTGGAACAGCATCAGCCTGACCCCGGCCGAGACCAGCCCGTAATAGAACCCCTCGGACGTGGCCTGCACCACCAGCGAATCGTTGCGCTCGGGCAGGATCACGGTCACGTCCACGCCCCGCCGCGCCGCCGTGCGGATCGCCGAATCGAGCGAGGCGTCGGGCACATAATAGGGCGTCGTGATCACCAGCCGCTCGCGCGCGGCATGGATCATCGTCACCATGCAGTCCGACAGCGAGCCCTGGCGCTCGTCCGGCCCGGTGGCGACGACCTGCGCCACCTCGCCCGGCGCGGTGACGGGGCGGGTCATGCGCAGCATCTCGCCCAGGTCTTCGCCGGTATAGCTCATCCAGTCCTGCAGGAAGACCGCCTGCATCTGCCGCACCACCGGCCCCTCGATGGCCAGGAAGACGTCGATCCAGGGCGCATAGCGCGGCTTGATGGCGAAGGCCCGGTCCGAGCAGTTGCGGCTGCCGGTAAAGCCCAGAACATGGTCGATCACCACGATCTTGCGGTGGTTGCGCAGGTCCATGCGCTGGAACAGGCCGCCGATCACCGGGATGCTCAGCGGCAGCGCCTCGACGCATTCGACCCCTGCCGCCTTCATCCGCGACCAGGATTCGGACCGGCCGAAGGCGCGCGAGCCGAAGGCGTCGATGATCGCCCGCACCTTGACGCCGCGCCCGGCGGCGCGGATCGCCGCCTCTGCCACCGACCGCCCCGAGGGATCGTCGAGCCAGATATAGAACAGCATGTGGACATGCTCGGTCGCGCCGTCGATCGCCTCGACCAGCGCGGCGATGGCGCTGTCGTCCTCGGGCAGCAGCGCGGCGCGGTTGCCGGCCACCGCGGCAAAGCCGGTGGTGGCGCGATTCGCCTTGATGACCGGCTCGGCGAAATCGGGCAGCAGCTTCAGCTCTTCGGGGCTGGACTGCCACAGGCCGGACAGGCGCGAGCGGACATTGGCCATGGTCTCGACCTCGGCGCCGCGCATGCGGATCTCGCCGAACAGCACATAGGCCAGGATGCCGACCAGCGGCACCAGCTCGATCACCAGGATCCAGGACAGGCGGACCGTCGGCTCAAGCCGCGGACGCAGCAGCACGCGCACCGAAACGGCCAGCGCGGCTGCGTAATGCATGAACACAAGGGCTTCGGTCCACATGCCGCCATGAAAGCCCGGACAGCGCGGAATTGCAATTCGGCACCGCTTTGCATATCTGAGCCCAGAACGCAGCGCAGGGGGCCGCCGATGAACTGGATCACCAATTATGTCCGTCCGCGCATCAATTCGCTGTTCTCGCGCCGCGAGGTGCCCGAGAACCTGTGGACCAAATGCCCGGAATGCGGGACCATGCTGTTCCACCGCGAATTGTCGGACAACCTGAACGTCTGCACGAATTGCGACCATCACCTGGCGATCAGCCCGCGCGGCCGCTTTGCCGCGCTGTTCGACGGCGGCGTCTTCGTCGAGGTCAAGGTGCCCGAGCCGGTCGCCGACCCGCTGGGCTTCCGCGACCAGAAGAAATACCCCGACCGCATGAAGGCCGCGCAGAAGTCCACCGGCGAGAAAGAGGCGATGCTGGTCGCCGAGGGCGAGATCGGCCGCACCCCCATCGTCGCCGCCGCGCAGGACTTTTCCTTCATGGGCGGCTCGATGGGCATGTATGTCGGCAATGCCATCATCGCCGCGGCCGAACGCGCGGTAAAGCTCAAGCGGCCCCTGGTGCTGTTCTCGGCCGCCGGCGGCGCGCGCATGCAGGAAGGCATCCTGTCGCTGATGCAGATGCCCCGCACCACCGTCGCCGTCGAGATGCTGAAAGAGGCGCGGCTGCCCTATATCGTCGTGCTGACCCATCCGACCACCGGCGGCGTGACCGCCAGCTATGCCATGCTGGGCGACATCCAGATCTCGGAACCGAACGCGCTGATCTGCTTTGCCGGCCCGCGCGTGATCGAGCAAACCATCCGCGAAAAGCTGCCCGAGGGCTTTCAGCGCGCCGAATACCTGCTGGAACACGGCATGCTGGACCGGGTGACGCATCGCAAGAAGCTGCGCGAAGAGCTGATCTCGATCCTGCGCATGCTGGGCGGCCTGCCCGCGCCGGTGGTGGGCGACCTGCCCGCGCCCGGCACCATCGCCGCACCGCGCCACGAAAACGCCGCCGACAACGCCTCCGCCTAGGCCGGACGACATCGCGATGACCTCCTCCGACGCCATTCTCGCGCGGCTCATGCAGCTGCATCCCAAGGTCATCGACCTGTCGCTGGACCGGATGCACCGCATCCTTGCCGCCCTGGGCAACCCGGAGCGCAGCATCCCGCCCGCGATCCACATCGCCGGGACCAACGGCAAGGGCTCGACCCAGGCGATGATCCGCGCCGGGCTGGAATCGGCCGGCAAGCGCGTCCATGCCTATACCTCGCCGCATCTGGCGCAGTTCCACGAGCGCATCCGGCTGGCCGGGGAGCTGATCTCGGAGGCCGACCTGGCCGCGGTGCTCGAGGAATGCGAGGCCGCGAACGCCGGCGCGCCGATCACCTTCTTCGAGATCACCACCGCGGCGGCCTTCCTGGCCTTCTCGCGAACGCCGGCGGATTACACGCTGCTGGAAGTGGGCCTGGGCGGCCGGCTGGACGCGACCAACGTGATCGAGGCGCCGGCCCTGACCGTCATCACCCCCATCAGCATCGACCATACGCAATACCTGGGCGAGACGCTGGCCGAGATCGCCGGCGAAAAGGCCGGGATCATGAAGCGCCGCGTGCCCTGCATCGTCGCCCCGCAGGAGGCCGTCGCCCGCGAGGTGATCGAGCAGAAGGCCGAGCGGCTATTCGCGCCGCTGCGCATCGGCCGGCAGGACTGGGACAGCCGGCGCGAGGGCGACAGCCTGGTCTACCAGGACGAACACGGGCTGATGGACCTGCCCCTGCCCGTCCTGCCCGGCCCGCATCAGATCGTGAACGCCGGCACCGCCATCGCCGCGCTGCGCGAACTGGGATTCGGCCGCATCGAGGCCCGCGCCGCCGTGACCGAGGCCGAATGGCCCGCGCGCATGCAGCGCCTGGGCCATGGCCCGCTGGTCGAGGCGGCGGGGGCCTGCGAGCTTTGGCTCGACGGCGGCCACAACCCGGCCGGGGGCGAGGCGGTGGCGGCGACGCTGGCCGCCCTGCCGCGCCGGCCGACGCATCTGGTCTGCGGCATGCTGAACACCAAGGACGTGGCGGGCTACATGCGGCCGCTGGCCGGGGTGGCGCACAGCCTGACCGCCGTGGCCATCCCCGGCGAGCCGAACACCCTGCCGGCCGAGGACACCGCCGCAGCCGCAACCTCGGTGGGGCTTGCGGCCAGCACCGCCCCGGATGCGCTGTCAGCGGTCGGCCGCATCGCCGCGGATCACCCCGGCGCGCGCATCCTGATCTGCGGCTCGCTTTATCTCGCCGGGCAGGTGCTGCGCCGGAACGGCTAGACCGGCAGGCGATTCGCACCGGCCCCGGCACGGATTGGCCGCGTCCGGCACCGCCTCGGCGGGAATGCCCGGCCGCGTTGACGGTGATGATTGCGATAGGCGCGGGGCGAACGGGCCCGCCATTGATGTGAGCGGTGCCGACCCCAGCAGAGGCTGGGCATTCCGGCAACCGCCATTGGGGCGACCCGCGCGCAGGATGCAACCCCAGGTCACGAAGGCTTCCCATAGGTCTCTCGCGGGGTGGCCCGCGGGGGGAGATCGTCCCGCCGCTCGGGCAATGGCCAGGCGATCGGCAGGAAACCTTGGTCAGCGCCCGTCCAGCATCCGCAATTCATGGGTGCGGCCCGCCTTGACATAGGTCAGCCGTCCGTCGCCGATGGAATTGATCGTGCCGCCGTCGATGCGGTCGCCCAGCCGGACCGTCACCACCTTGCCGCTGCGCAGCCGGATCAGCGCGCGGCTGGCCTTGCCGGCGCCGATGATGCCGATGACCGTGGTGCGGCCCATGTCGATGCCGCGGGCCTGGGTCGCGGCCTTGGCCACCGAGGCCGAGGTCGCGCCCTTGGGCAGGGCGTTGGCGGCGATCTCGGGCTCGTTGTCGATCTCGGGCGGCTTGTAGTCCTGGCGTTGGGCGCGAGCGGCCCGTTCCTCGGCTGCGGCCTGGGCGCGGGCGCGGGCCTCGGCCTGGGCGCGGGCCTCGGCCTCGGCCTTGGCGTCGGCGGCG
>NZ_VCBQ01000125.1:0-11891 GCF_006386455.1 Paracoccus sp. FO-3
GACTAATTTCGCACCGCCATTCTCAGGGCGGGGAATTGAGCGCCGCCATTCGAAAATTACGGACCAACAGAGACGCCGTGATGGCCTGCTTCAGTTCAATCCGCGACCCGTCCGCGCGGTAATCACGGCCAGGACGTCCCAGGGAACAGCGGCAGGCGTGGTATTGGATCACTGGCTATTCAAAGCAGCGCGAGCGGTGCGATGGTCTGGAAACGGTGCATCCAGGGCAACACGCTGCGAAGGGACGCAAATATCCATCATTACAAAATAATGGAACGTGCCGGCCTCCGGCGTTTCTATCGGCTCGGCGCCCGTTTCGCCGGCCACCGGGAGTGTCAGGAACTCTGTGTATCTGAGCGGGCCCATGCGGTTTTCAGATACGTTCAGGCGTCGAAGCGCCCGGCGAACATTATGGCCAGCTGATTGCGGGCCGCAACCCATTCCCGGACGGCGCGGCCGCCCTTCTCGAAGTTGCGGATGGCCAGGAAGATCAGCTTCGTGGCAGCTTCCTCGGTCGGGAAGGAGCCCTTGGTTTTCAGCGTTTTCCGCAGCACCCGGTTCAGCGATTCCACTGCGTTGGTCGTATAGATGATCTTCCGGATCGCCGCGCTGAAGGCATAGAACGGCGTGACCTCGGCCCATGCCCGACGCCAGGCCGGGGCGATGGAGGGGTATTTCCCAGCCCATTTTTCTTCGAATGCCTCCAACTGGCGGGCAGCCTCCTCGGCGGTCGGGGCTTCGTAGATCGGGCGCAGATCGGCGGCCACCGCCTTGCGGTCCTTCCAGCTGCAGAAGTTCATGGAATGCCGGATCAGGTGAACGATGCAGGTCTGGACCATGGTCTCGGGGAAGGCCGCGGTGATCGCCTCGGGGAAGCCCTTCAGCCCGTCCACGACGGCGATCAGGATGTCCTGGACTCCCCTGTTGCGCAGCTCGTTCATCCCCGACAGCCAGAACTTGGCGCCTTCGTTGTCGGCGATCCACAGGCCCAGAACCTCGCGTTCGCCATCCCGGGTGACGCCCAAGGCGATGTAAACGGCCTTGTTTTTGACCATCCGACTGTCGGCGTCGCGGATCTTCACGCGCAAAGCGTCGAAAATGACGATCGGATACATCCGGTCCAGCGCCCGATGCTGTCATTCCCGGACCTCGTCCAGCACGGCATCGGTGACGCGGCTGATCAGGTCGGGCGAGACCCGCAGGCCGTAAAGATCCTCCAGATGAGCCTGGATGTCGCGCACTGACAAACCGGCGGCATAGAGCCCGATGATCTTGTCGTCGACGCCATCGATCCGGGTCTGGCCCTTCTTCACCAATTCCGGCTCGAAGCTGCCCTCCCGGTCGCGCGGCACCGAAAGCGGCACCTCGCCGTCAGAGCCCTTCACCCGCTTCGTCGCGCTCCCGTTCCGGCGGTTGGCCTGTTCGGCTGGCGGCTCAGCTCCGACCTCATAGCCCAGATGCGCGGTCAGTTCCGCACCGAGCATCCGTTCCATCAGCCGGATCTTCAGCTCCTTCATCAGCCCTGCATCGCCAAGCAGATCCTCAGGCCGCTTGCAGCCCTTCAGCAGCTCGTCCAGCAGTTCGTCGGAAATCGTCATCGTCCTTGCTCCTCTCAGGAAGCATGGACCCAATCACCCATACACAGAAGACCTGACACTCTCCGGCCACCTGACGATCCTCGAGGAACAATTCCACTCTTTGCGATTGCAAGGTCCGTTCCCGGCAATCCACACGCATCAATTTGGCAGCAGCATCGAAGGATATATCACGGACCGTGCGGATGGACTTAAAGAAGGTCCACATCCAGACATCCACCGGTGTCTCCGGCGCAGCTTCCGGCAACTCACCGGCTATCATTGTAGCCATCATCGGGTTTGAAGCGTTCGAATGAAGCGACGAGAACATATGAGAACATACTGACTACAAGTCCTTCGTGTTCGTTGCGGAACGGTCTTGATCGCTATGTCAGATATTCAATGCGCCGCTTCACTCAGGTCACCGGCTGCGCCAGTGGTACTGACAGAATCAACGCCACCAGTTCCGCCTGCCTTTGCACGCCGGTCTTGGAGAAGATGTTTCGCAGATGGAATGCGACGGTCGTGCCCGAGATCGCCAACCGGTCTGCAATCTGGCTGCGGCGCAGCCCTTCTGCCAACAAACACGCGACCTGGGCTTCCATCGGCGTCAGGCCGAACAACTGGCCAAGCGTCGCAGTGTCCATAGGAGGTTTGCTGTCTGTGCCGCTCAGTATCAGCATGGCGACCGCCTCATCATGGTGCGAGTGCGCTGGCAGCGACATCCCGATAATCATGAGCTGGCACCCATCGTCCAAGCGCAACCCCGTCGGCGCCATCCCTTTACCCGGGGCCAACCCTGCGATCAACGCGGACAGCTTCCGGCCATTTTCGCCGCTGGCGGCAAAACGCCCACTCAGCGAGATTCCGGCCGCGCCCGACAAGCTTTGGGCCAGAGGATTGGCATGGACCACGCCGCCATTGGCATCGAGCAGCACCACGCCAAGAGCCAGGCGGTCGAGGGCGGCCAGGCCAGATCGATCTCCCGGCATTGCGCGCAACCTTTGCATCCGGTTCAGGCGCGCTTCAACGGTGGCACGAAGCAGGTCGTAATCAATGGGCTTGGTCACATAATCGTCGGCCCCCGCCATGCGCCCATCGATTACCTGCTGGCGCGAGGACAGGGCAGTCAGAAAGACAAAGGGCACGTCATCAAGATCGGGTCTCGTCCGGCGCAAATGGGACATGAACCTCTTGCCGTCCATGCCGGGCATCAGGATGTCACAGAGGATCAGATCGGGGCGCTGCCTTTCCAGACAGGCCAGCGCCTCGCGCGCATCTCCGGCGGCGCTCACGATGTAACCGGCCTCGTGCAGTTCGAAGGCGATGTCGTCGCGCAGGGATGGTTCATCCTCGACACACAGGATCAGTGGCGCGGTCATGCGACGTCATCCTTCGGCAGGTAAAGCGCGGCTGTCAGGCCTCCCCCGTCACGCTGCGTCAAGGTCACGTCTCCTCCCTGTATTCGCGCCAGATCGCGCGCAAGCGTCAGCCCCAATCCCGAGCCGGGCAAAGTCTCGTGCCCGCTGCCTCGGTAGAACCTGTCAAAAGCACACTCAATCTCTTCGGGCGACATACCCCTCCCTCTGTCCTCGATCCGACAGACGATGCAGTCCCGCGACTGAAAAACACTCACATCGACGCGGCAATCGGGCGGAGAATACAAGAGCGCATTGCGCAGGAGGTTGGACAGGATTTCGGCGGTCAGCATCGGATCGCACAGCGCGACAGTTGGTTCTGTTTGCACCGACTGCCGAATACGGGCCGGGTCGCGGTCCCACGCCGTCGCCATCAGGTCATCAATGACTGAAGATACAAGATCGTTTAGGTCATGGGCGCGCAGGCTAGGAAGAACCGCATCGCGTTCCAGCCGGGACATCATCAATGCGGTATCTGTCAACTTCACGAGCCGCGCGACCGCCTCACGGGACACCGCCGCCTTTTCCGAGATCAGTTCTGGTGGAACCGGGCCGCCGCTGCGCCGCGTCAGGCGGTGCATCGCGCTGTCGATTACGGCTAGCGGCGTGCGGAACTGATGGGCAATCAGGTCGGCGAACCGGCGGTGGTTCTCGGAGGTTTCGCGTTCGCGTTCCAGATCGCTGGCGAGCTTCTCAGCCCGCAGGTGGTCCAGCTGTCCGCTCATCAGCCGCCTCTCACGATCGATCAGGATTGCCACCAGCCCCAATCCCGCTACAGCAGCCCCCAGCACTGACATCAGCGCAAGCAAATGCAGGTGCCTCAGGCTGTCCAGGCGCGTGGCCTGACTCTGCCATTCATGGGACATCACCAGACTCGCCTTGGTCCTTAGTGCAGCGACCAGCGCCGTGACATGTGCCCGCAGCGCGGCCGGATCGGCACCTTGCGCGGGGTCAAGCGCCAGAAGCCCACTGCGCCAGCGTGCAAGTGTTTCGGACACTCCCGCATTCTCGAGAAAGCGACGTTGCGGCCCATCTTCCAACTGCGTCAGCCGCGAAACCAATATATCAAAACGGGTCTGGATCTGTTGTGGCGCTGCCTCATCCGAGAGCGCCAGCGCAAGGTTCAAGGCCTCGATCTGCGTCTGGCCAAAGACCCAGATCATGTTCTCGGTTGCGGCAATGCGCATCTGGCGTTCCAGCACCACAAGCTGCCACGCAGCCAGCGCCAACAGGCCCAGGCAGATCGCCACCAGCCCACCAAGCCACAGATAGCGGGCCCGCCCGCCTGTGCCGGTCATTGCACATGCAGCGCGACAAGCTGCCAGACCCATCGCATGTCATACCGTATATCGGCCAGAACGCCGTGATTGTCGCGCGGATAGACGATCCAGACTGGACCCTTGTCACGCGGGGTCAGAGGCACGTCATCCATGTAAAGCGCGGCTAGAACATCAAACCGGTGAAAATCCTCGACAGGTATATCGACGACATAGTCGTTCAACGCTGTCGCGCGCACACTACTTCCCTCGGCTCCGGCATGGGCGAGGACGTCTCGCATCAGCACACCGCGGAACTCCGGCCTGCCATCTGTGACGCTGGTCGATGTCGAAAACTCATGCCAGTCCATCGTATCGAAATCCGCGCGCGTCATCTCCACTCTGCCGTCCGTGACCGCGCCGGTCAGGGTCAGCAGGACGTCCTCGGCAGCCGCTGGTACGGCCATGAACACAAGTGCCGTCATCAACGCGGTCTGAACGATGTGATACCGCAAGCTCATCACCACAACCCAAAATGAAAACCAGGTTCCGGACTGAACTCTATCACAGGAGACTACATGTTCCCCGTTCAAACGAACGGGGCGGCCAGTCTTGAGCAGAACTAAACTCGGAATCAAACAGTAGGAGGATCTACGCTTGACCATCTTCTCGACCATGCGAAGAGCGGGCATACCTGTTCTGGCCTGTCTTCTGGCGCTGCCGGCGCTGGCCGACGAGCCTGGAGGGCTGGTTACCGGCAGTTTTGGCGATCAGCCGCTGGAGCTGACTGTTGCCCCCGAATTGTCCGGCGCGACGATCATCGGCAACTATGCCGATGCCTCCTTGCTTGCCTCACAGATGGAGGGCGATCAGGGGCCGGTCAATCTGGAACTGACGATCAATGGCGAATTGCCCGCGCCCGGCGAAATGGCGCTGACGATCATCTTTGCGCGCGACATGGGACGGAATTGGACCGGCGATCAGGACAGCCTGACACTGACCCTGGAGGAATTCACGCCGGGCGACGGGATTGTCGCCTTGAAGGGCACGCTCACCGGGCAAGTCAGTGGCGGCCCCTCATCCGAAACCCGGCCCGTCACCTTCAGCTTCGACACCCGGCTTGAAGAGCTTGACTGAGATGGCTGGACCCGCCTTTGCCCGAACTGCGGCCCTGCTGCTGATCGCTACGGCAACCTCAGCACTGGCCGGTGAACCGTCCAACCCGGTCTGCCACGCGGACGTCCATCGCGCCGGTAATTTTGACCTGCGACAGATTGGTCCGCTGATCGCGGGAACGTGGACCGAAGCCGCCATCGGAACGAGTGTGGCAATAGGCGTTCAGGAGAGCACCTTCGAGATCATTTATGATCGGAACCGCAACCGATTGTATCTGGGTTCGGACGGCATTCAGACCGAACTGGTGCCGGTTCGAGGTGGCAACAAGCCGCTGCGCTTTGACTTTGTGCGTGGCGAGGCAATGGACCCGCAGTTTTATATGTTGACTTCAACGGGTTCCGAGCCCGGCGCGGAGCCTTGGGAATGGGCGTTGGTTCAGGATTGCCAGATTGCCTCGGCGCCGCAATTCGAATGGCAATTCGGCACCGGTGCGCGGCGCTCGGACGGGATCATCAGTTTCTTCTCGGCCAATGAGGCGATGGGAACAAAACGCAATTCGGCGCGGGGCGTCCGCGAACAGCTGATCAGCCGATAGGAATGCCAATGAAGGTGCTTGTCCCGCTTGTCCTGGCCCTCGGAATCGCAACCCCCGCTGGTGCATTGGACGCCATCGGCGAGATCGGGGCAAACTTGGACGGTGAAGAACTGAACTGGCAGGTGATGCGTCAGGATGATGGCTCGGCGATGGTGCAGATCACCGATATCGGCCCGCTGACCATGATCGAACTGCATGCACTTGGTGACGGCAGCATTTCTATCGGCCTGATCTTTCACGGCAAGCCTTCCGGAGATACGCCGCCCGCCGGTCTGACCATCGACATGCGGCCCGATCGCGGGGCGATGGCGGGCGCGGTCTGGGAAAGCGAGGAAGAGCCGCCGCAGATGTCGATCGACCTGCTGGATCTTGAGGATGAAGGCCGCATCCAGGCCAGCTTTGCGGCAACCCTATGCCGCCGGGATGCCCCGGACGACTGTCGCGACGTCGAGGGGCGGATCGACACGTCGTTGGGTGCAGGCCCATGACACTGGCCGAGTTTCTGGCTGATCCGCTGCGCGTGACGCAAATCTCCGACAGCGTGCTGGAGATCGAGAATCGTCCGGTCCGGCGGGCGGTGATTGCTGCGGCGGTGATATTGGTGGCGATCGCGGCGGGCCTGGCAGCCATCGGGGATGGTGCGACCGGAACGGGGATCATCGTGCTTGCCGTGGTGGGCCTGATCGGTTGGCTCTACATGCACGAGTTGGTGCAGCTGACTCAACTGAGCCTGGACAGGCATGCCGGTCTTGTCCGGCTGCGTGTGACCACATTGCGCGGGCGGCGTGAAGAGACATTCGCACTCTCGGACCTGCACAAGCTGGAAAGCATCGCGCACTATGGCACGGCGGCAGGAAACGATGAGACCCGGCTGGTGCTGATTTGCGGATCGGGACCAGAGCGGCGCGAGATCATAGTGCCCATGTTCCGCCCGGATCCCGAAGAGGTGGCGCATCTGACGGGCGTCGTCAATGGCTGGCTTTCCCGCCAGGGAAAGGGAAACCCGTCATGAGTATTGAGACGAATACGCCCGAACGACTGGAACTGGAACTGGCGATACCGCGCTTTATCCTGTGGTTCGTCATGCTGCCTGTCCTGCCGATCACCCTGATCGGGCTGGCCAATCTGATCGGGGGAGAAATCCTGACCGCGCTGGTGCTGCTGGTCGGGCTGAACGGGGCCTTTCTCGCGGGATATATCGCCCTGTCCGAGCGCACACGGCTCAGGTTGGACGCAGGGTCGGGGCTGGTCAGCATCATCCGGACATCGCGCCTCGGCACGCGTCAGCGGGACTATCCGCTCGAGGCGCTCGACAGTGCCGAACTTGACCGCAGCCATACCTCGCGAGAGGACCGCAGCACCTCGAAGGTGGTTCTGGTTTTTCGCAACACCCGCCCGGCAACACGGGTTCCGTTGTCACGTTGGGGCGTATCGGGCGATGGACCTGGGCAGGTCGCCAATGACATCAATGCCTGGCTGCGACGCCATTTCGGGGGCGAACAGACTGCCCCCGCATCTCAACCTTCAAGCTGATTGCCCCAAAAGGAACCGGAGCCATGTGGGATTTCAATATCGGACAAGCTCTCGGACTGTTGGGCCGAACATTGCCTTTCGTGCTCCTGCGTGCCGCCGTCTATTTCGGAATCACACTGGCCTATATTCTGGCCACCGGCGCCGGTATCGGGGTCGGCTGGGGCGTTGGCGCCTTCGGGGATGACGAGTTCCGCGCGACCGCGATGGCTTGGGGCGGCATTGCCGGCTTTGGCCTGACCGGCGCTGTAATGTACTGGCTTCGGGAATACATTCTCTACATCGTCAAGGCAGGCCATGTCGCGGTTCTTGTCGAACTGATTGACGGCAAGCCCCTGCCGGAAGGACGCGGCCAGATCGCCCATGCAACGGCCGTGGTGAAGGGGCGCTTCGGCCAGGCCTCACTGCTCTTCGCGCTGGACCAACTGGTCAAGGGAGTCATTCGCGCCGTCATCGGCCTTGTGCGCGGTGTATTGTCCATCCTGCCGATCCCCTATGTCCGGCAGTTGATGGGCATTGTGCAGGCCTTCCTGCGCGTGGCGGTGGGCTTCATCGATGAGGTGATCCTCGCCCATGCCATCCGCACCCGCTCGACCGATCCCTGGGGATCCGCACGCGAGGCGCTGGTGCTATATGGCCAGAACTGGAAGGCGATGCTCCGGAACGCCGCCTGGCTGACGCTCTTCACCTATGGTCTCGCCTTCCTGATCTTCCTCGTGATGCTCGCCCCGGCAGCGGCACTGGTCTACGTCATGCCCGGCGCCTGGTCGGCGGGCGGCTTCGTTTTCGCGTTGCTGTTCGCCTGGAGCGTCAAGGCTGCCTTTCTCGAGCCCTTCGCCGTCACCTGCCTGATGCAGGTCTATTTCAGGATCACCGATGGCCAGGAGCCCGACCCTGAGTGGGATGCGCGGCTGGAGCAGATGTCCTCACATTTCCGCAAGCTGAAAGAGCGCGCCGGTGCCCGCTTCGGGACAGCGCGCGATGGAGAAGCCGCATGAGATCTCTTGTGACCGCCGGGCTTATCGCCCTGACATCCGCCCTTGCGCCGGCGGCGCTTGCCCAGGAGCGCCCCAGCACGATCCTTGTTTTGGACGCCTCGGGGTCGATGTGGGGGCAGATCGATGGGATAAACAAAATCACCATCGCGCGCGATGTCGTCGGGGACATTGTGTCGGATTTCCCCGCCGATCAGAATCTCGGTTTCGTCACCTATGGCCATCGCGAGCGCGGGCAATGCGCGGATATCGAAACCTTGGTCGAACCCGCGCCCGGCACTGCGGCAGAGATCGCCGGCATCGTTGAAGGGTTGAACCCGCGGGGCATGACCCCGATGACCGATGCCGTCGTCACCGCGGCTCAGGCGTTGCGCCACACCGAACAGGCGGCGACGGTGATCCTGGTTTCCGATGGGATCGAGACCTGCAATCCTGATCCCTGCGCCGCCGCCCGCGCATTGGAAGAAGCGGGCGTAGATTTTACCGCCCATGTCATTGGCTTCGATGTGCGGGGCGAAGCCGACGCCCTGTTGCAGATGCAATGCATCGCCGAGGAAACCGGCGGCCGCTTCCTGACTGCCGACAATGCCCAGGAACTCAACCAAGCCTTGCGCGAGGTCACTGCCGCGCCGGCCTCAGGGAGTTTCACCTTCACCGCAAATCTCGGAGGCGAGGAGATCGGCGACGAGACCATCTGGGAGCGGCCAGCAGCGCCACTGGAGCTTCCGCTTCTGTCCGGCGAGGTGATCTGGGAGATATCGGATACTTCGTTCAACATGGTGCAGACCGGCACCGCGAACCCCTTCATCACGGATCTGCCGTTCGGCGACTATATCGTGACGGTCCATTCGACGGCGCAGGACGACTTCTCGCAGACCGAGGCCAGTTTGGCGTTGGACAGCGCGCGCAATGTCCACGCCATTTTCCCGCCCATCACGTCGCAACAGCCCACCGCCCAGGTCTTCGGCCCTGCACAAACCTTGGTTGGCTCCGCGTTTACGGTGAGCTGGGAAGGTGAGGGTCTGGCTCCGCGTGATTATGTGACAATTGTCCCCGCCGACGCCGAAGACGGAGCCTATGCGGACTATGACCGGCTGGAGAACCGTACCGAAGGCGAGCTTCGTGCACCTGCCGAGCCCGGTCTCTACGAAGTGCGTCTGCAATTGGACGCGGGGGACCGCGTGCTCGCCCGCACCCCGGTCGAGGTGGTTGATGCCGACGTCACGGTCTCCGCACCCGCCCAGGTCGTTGTCGGGTCGGCATTCCCGGTCACCTGGCAGGGCGAGGGCCTGCACCCGCGCGACTACGTGACAATCGTTCCCGCCGGTTCGGCGGACGGCACCTATGCCGACTACGATCGCATGCAAGGTCGGAGCGAGGGCGAGCTGCGGGCGCCTGCCGAGCCTGGCCTCTACGAAGTGCGCCTGCAATTGGACGTGGGGGACCGCGTGCTCGCCCGCACCCCGGTCGAGGTGGTCGATGCCGAGGTTGCTGTCTCCGCGCCGGCTCAGGTCGTTGTCGGGTCGGCTTTCCCGGTCACCTGGCAGGGTGAGGGCCTGCACCCGCGCGACTACGTGACGATCGTTCCCGCCGGCTCGGCGGACGGCACCTATGCCGATTACGATCGCATGCAAGGTCGGAGCGAGGGCGAGCTTCGCGCGCCTGCCGAGCCCGGCCTCTACGAGGTGCGCCTGCAATTGGACGCGGGGGACCGCGTGCTCGCCCGCACCCCGGTCGAGGTGGTCGATGCAGAGGTCACGGTTTCCGCGTCGGCCCAGGTCGTTGTCGGTTCGGCGTTCCCGGTCACCTGGCAGGGTGAGGGCCTGCACCCGCGCGACTACATCACGATCGTTCCCGCCGGCTCGGCGGACGGCACCTATGCCGACTACGATCGCATGCAAGATCGGAGCGAAGGCGAGCTTCGCGCGCCTGCCGAGCCTGGCCTCTATGAGGTGCGCCTGCAATTGGACGCGGGGGATCGCGTGCTCGCCCGCACCCCGGTCGAGGTGATGGATGGTAATGTTTCGCTTGACGGACCGGACAGGGCGCGGGCCGGCGCCGAGATCACGCTATCCTGGACCGGTGCCATACATCCGCGCGACTACATAGCCATCGTTCCCGGCGGCACACCGGACGGCGAGCAAAGTGGCTATCGCCGTATTCAGGACGAAGATCAGGCCACGTTCACTGCACCCGCGGAGCCTGGTGCCTATGAAATCCGCTACCATTTGGACCGCGGCGATCGGGTCATGGCCCGGCGACCGCTCGAGGTGCTGGCGGCGGATGCGCCGATAGACGAGGGTGCCGGGCTTATGGTTCCTGGTACAGCAAGGCCGGGCGATATCGTTACAGTTTCGTGGACAATCGAAGCTGGCGATGCCGACCGGCGCGTGGCGCTGGCACGAGCTGATGCGCCCGACTTTACCTGGATTACAGTCCATCACGTGGGCGACGAAACCGAAACGGTAATCAAGCTCCCGGACGAGCCGGGACAATACGAAGTGCGGTTTCTCGACCTTCAAAGCCAGAGCGTTCTCGGACGCGCGATGATCACGCTCGGCTAAGGAGTCATAGCCAATAAATGACGAGCGCCGCGAGTGCGATGGCGGAGAGGAAGACCTTTGGGCATCTGTCGTATCGGGTCGCCACACGTCGCCAATCCTTGAGCCTGCCGAACATGATCTCGATGCGATTGCGCCGTTTGTAGCGTCGCTTGTCGTATTTCACGGGCGTCTTGCGCTGCTTTCGGCCGGGGATGCAGGTGCGTATCCCTTTGTCTTTCAACGCGTCTCTGAACCAGTCGGCGTCATAGCCCCGGTCCCCGAGCAGCCATTCCACGTTTGGCAAGCTACCCAGCAAAGCCCGTGCGCCGATGTAGTCGCTGACCTGCCCGGCGGTGACGAAAAGATTGAGTGGGCGTCCCTGACTGTCACAGACGGCGTGCAGCTTGGTGTTCATGCCGCCCTTCGTTCGGCCAATCAGGCGTCCACGCCCCCCTTTTTCGCGGCCATGCTGGTCGCGGTTCGGTGGGCTTTGAGATAAGTCGCGTCGATCATGACCGTCTTTTCCTCGCCGTGATCGGCTGCCAGGCCAGCCATCATCTGCGCAAAGATGCCCTTGTCGCTCCACCGCTTCCATCGGTTGTAGAGCGTCTTGTGGGGGCCGTATTCCGCAGGCGCATCGCGCCAACGCAACCCATTGCGATTGATGAAGATAATCCCGCTCAAGACACGCCGATCATCGACGCGGGGTTTGCCGTGGGACTTCGGAAAATAGGGCTCAAGACGCGCCATCTGGGCGTCGGTCAACCAGAAGAGATCAGACATGTTCACCGCTCGTTTTTCGAACCGTGAATCACGCAGCCTCGCAGAAATCAATGGGTCCTTCTCTATTCGGCGTCCTTAGGT
>NZ_VCBQ01000126.1:0-11832 GCF_006386455.1 Paracoccus sp. FO-3
CGCGAGGCGGGCTTGCGCGTGCCGGACTTGGCGGCGGGCTTGGCCGCATCGGCCGCCGCGGCCGGCTTGGACTTGGCGGACGGCTTGGACTTGGCGGGCGGCGCCGGCGCCGGCTCGGCCTTTGCCGCAGCCTTACCGCGACGCGCCCGCGCCGGCTTTTCCGAATCGGCAGGCTTGGGCTCGGGTTTCGCGGCCTCGGCCCCGGCGCGGGCCTTGGCCCCTGCCCCGCGGCCCCTGCGTGGTTTGCCCCCGGCTTCGGCCGCGTCCGCAGCTTCCGGTTTTTCGTCCTTGCCCGCCATAATTGACAATCCTCCCTGAACCGTAAAATCATTATGCCCAGCACAATACGCAGGTAAAGCCGTGTCCTTGCCGGCAAGGCCGAATCCGGCGGGTCCATGGGAGAAGGTGGCAATGACGACGTACAAGGGTTTGAGAGGGATCATCTCCTATGATGCGATGGAGACGATCCGCAACACCAACGAATGGATGGGCGCCAGCGCGCGGGCCCTGGCCTCCTATCCGGCCTTCGCGCTGCTGCCCAATCCGATGTTCAAGCTGATGTCGGCCTGGGGCCGGGTGACCGAGCGCAGCTTCGCGCGCATGGTCATCAAGCCGGACTGGGAAATCCCGCCCGTCGTGTCCGAGGACGGCCAGGACCATGTCGTCTATATCGAGCCGGTGATCGAGCGCCCCTTCGGCGACCTGGTGCATTTCCGCGTCGCCCGCCGCGCGCCGCTTGCGCGCAAGGTCCTGCTGGTCGCGCCAATGTCCGGTCACTATGCCACCCTCCTTCGCACCACGGTCACATCCTTGCTGCCCGATTGCGAAGTCTACGTGACGGACTGGCACAATGCCCGCGACATCCCGGTCAGCTGCGGCAAGTTCGACATCGACGACTACACCCAGTATCTGGTCGACTTCATCCGCCATCTCGGCCCCGACACCAATGTGATCGCCGTCTGCCAGCCGGCGCCGCTCGCGCTGGCCGCGACCGCGCTGCTGGCCGAGGAAGACCCCAAGGCCCAGCCGCGCTCGCTGATCCTGATCGGCGGCCCGATCGACCCCGACGCGGCGGCGACCGAAGTCACCGATTTCGGCAACCGCATCACCATGGGCGAGCTGGACTACCTGATGATCCAGCAGGTCGGCTTCAAGTATCGCGGCGCCGGGCGCATGGTCTATCCCGGCCTCGCCCAGCTTTCCTCCTTCATCGCCATGAATGCCGAGACCCACGCCAAGGCCTTCCTCGACAAGATCTTCGCCGAGGCCCGCGGCCAGGGCTCCGAAGGCGACAAGCACAACACCTTCTACGACGAATATCTCGCCGTCATGGACATGACCGCCGAATTCTACCTCTCGACGGTCGAGCGCATCTTCAAGGAACGCGAGATCGCGCAGAACCGCTTCAGCGTGAACGGCAAGCCGGTCGACCTGGGCAAGATCACCGATGTCGCGGTGATGACGGTCGAGGGCGCCAACGACGACATCTCGGCGCCGGGCCAATGCGTCGCCGCGCTGGCACTCTGCACCGGCGTGCCCGAAAGCCGCAAGACCCAGCACCTGGAACCCGGCGCCGGCCATTACGGCATCTTCGCCGGGAAAAGCTGGCGGCTGAACATCCGCCCGCTGGTGCTGGATTTCATCGACGAGCAGGTCCAGCCCGCCGGCCAGCGCAAGCGCCGCCGCAGCGGCCCGGTCCCGGTCGATTGCGGCGTCAGCAACCTCACCGAACACGATTCCAAGATCGCGGTCTGACCGCCCGCGGGAACGGGGCGCGGCCGGCGGGCCGCGCCCGCCTCAGGCTGCCCGCGCCAGCACCTCCTCCAGCGCCGCGCCGATCAGCGCCAGGCAATCGGGGGTCGAAAAGCGGTGATCGGCGCCCTTGACCAGCACCAGCCGCATGTCCTCGCCCGAGGCATGGGCCAGCAGGTCCAGCGCCCAGGACATCGGCACCTCGGCATCCCCGGTGCCTTGCAGGAAGCGCACAGGGAAAGGCAGCGGCAAGGGCTGGTCCAGCACCAGATGGTCGCGCCCGTCCTCGATCAACCGGCGGGTGATGACATGGGGATCGCCATAGTCGCTGGGCTGCTCGACTTGGCCGCGCTCCGCGAGGGCCGCGCGCTCGGCCGCGGAAAACCCGGCCCAATAGCCGCGCTCGGTGAAATCCGGCGCCGCCGCCACCGTGACCAGCCCGGCCAGCCGCTCGGGCATGGTCCGCGCCAGCAGCAGGCTGATCCAGCCGCCCATGGACGAGCCGACCAGAACCTGCCGCCCCTCGGTCAGCCCGCGGATCGCAGCCATGGCATCGGCCAGCCAGTCGCCGATCGCACCCTCCTCGAAGGCGCCCGAGGATTCGCCATGCCCCGAATAGTCCAGGCGCAGGAAGGCCCGGCCGCGCTCGCGCGCCCAATCCTCCAGCCACAGCGCCTTGGTGCCCTGCATGTCCGAGCGGAACCCGCCCAGGAACACCACGCCGGGGCCCTGGCCCTCGATCCGGTTATAGGCGATGCGCCGCCCCTGCGGCCCTTCCAGAAACTGCGTCATTCTTTCGTGTCCAAATATCCTGCGGGGGAGTCGCGGAACGCGACGGGGGCGCAAAGCCCCCTGCACACCTAGCCGCATTGACAACGCCGGGCAATCGCGCCACACCCGCGCGACATACCCGCAACCGGGCGTTCCGTGGGCGCCAAACCGACGAGGAGGACACATGTCCCAGATCTCCCTGACCTTTCCCGATGGCAATGCGCGCGACTACCCCGCCGGCATCACCGCCGCCGAGGTCGCGGCCTCCATCGCCCCGAGCCTGGCGAAGAACGCCATCTCGGCCAGCCTCGACGGCCGGCACATCGACCTGCAATGGCCGATCACCACCGGGGGCAGCATCGCCATCAACACCATGAAGGACAGCGAGCCGGCGCTGGAGCTGATCCGCCACGACCTCGCCCATATCATGGCCCGTGCGGTGCAGGAGCTGTGGCCCGACGTCAAGGTCACCATCGGCCCGGTCCGCGACCAGGGCTGGTTCTACGACTTCGACCGCGCCGAGCCCTTCACCCCCGAGGATCTGGGCGCCATCGAGGCGCGGATGAAGCAGATCATCGCCGCCCGCGACCCGGTCCGCACCGAGGTCTGGGACCGCGACCGTGCGCGCGCCCATTACGAGGCGCAGGGCGAGCCCTTCAAGATCGAACTCCTCGACCGCATCCCGGAAGCCGAGCCGATCCGCATGTATTGGCACGGCGACTGGCAGGATCTCTGCCGCGGCCCGCATCTGCAGCATACCGGCCAGGTGCCCGCCGACGCCTTCAAGCTGACGCATGTCGCCGGCGCCTATTGGCTGGGCGACGCCTCGCGGCCGATGCTGCAGCGCATCTACGGCGTAGCCTTCAAGAACCGCGACGACCTCAAGGCCCACCTGACCATGCTGGAAGAGGCCGCCAAGCGCGACCACCGCAAGCTCGGCAGGGAAATGGAACTCTTCCACTTCCAGGAAGAAGCGCCGGGCATGGTGTTCTGGCACCCGAACGGCTGGTCGATCTATCGCGAGCTGGAAGCCTATATGCGCCGCCGGCTGATCCGCGCCGATTACAAGGAAATCAAGACGCCCCAGGTGGTCGACCGCATCCTGTGGGAAAAATCCGGCCATTGGGAAGCCTATCGCGAGAACATGTTCATCGTCGAGGTGGACGAGGAAGGCGCCAAGGAAAAGCGCATCAATGCGCTCAAGCCGATGAACTGCCCCTGCCATGTCCAGGTCTACAACCAGGGCCTGAAGTCCTATCGCGACCTGCCGCTGCGGCTGGCCGAATTCGGCTCCTGCCACCGTTACGAGCCCTCGGGCTCGATGCACGGGCTGATGCGGGTGCGCGGCTTCGTCCAGGACGATGCGCATATCTTCTGCACCGAGGACCAGATCGAGGCGGAATGCGCCGGCTTCATCGAACTGCTGTCCTCGGTCTACCGCGATCTCGGCTTCGAGAAATTCGACATCAAGCTCTCGACCCGCCCCGATGTCCGCGTCGGCTCCGACGAGATCTGGGACAAGGCCGAGGCGGCGCTGAAAGGCGCCATCGAGCATCTCGGCCTGCCCTATGAGGTCAACCCCGGCGACGGCGCCTTCTACGGGCCGAAACTGGACTTCAAGCTGACCGACGCCATCGGCCGCGAATGGCAATGCGGCACCTTCCAATGCGACTTCAACCTGCCGCAGCGGCTCGAGGCGGAATATGTCGGCGAGGACGGCGCCAAGCACATGCCGGTCATGCTGCACCGCGCCGTGCTGGGCAGCTTCGAGCGCTTCATCGGCATCCTGATCGAGAACTATTCGGGCAAGCTGCCGCTCTGGCTCGCGCCGCGCCAGGTGGTGGTCGCCTCGATCGTCTCGGGCGCCGACGATTACGTCCACGAGGTCGTGGCCGCCCTGCGCGCCGCCGGGCTGCGGGCCGAGGCCGACACCCGCAACGAAAAGATCAACTACAAGGTGCGCGAGCATTCGGTCGGCAAGGTGCCGGTCATCATGGCCGTGGGCCTGAAGGAGGTCGAGGAGCGCAGCGTCTCGATCCGCCGCCTCGACCGCCAGGGCAGCGAAAGCCACGGGCTCGAATCGGCCGTGGCCACGCTGCGGGCCGAGGCCAGCCCGCCGGACCTGCGCTGAGCGCCCCGGCTTGGCGACAATTTGCCGATGCGAATGCGCAAGATGACCCTACGTCACCTTGCGCGGCGCATTCGTGCTTGCGTTTTTCGGCGAATCGTTCATCCTCTCGTCCGCGTGAGCACGACTTTCTACCGCCTCCCTTCACGGGGCAGCCGGACTTGACGGGAAAGGGCTGCACGGCCTGGGCGCAATCTCGCCCCAGGATGACTTGAAGGAGAGACGGTATAATGGCTACCGGCACCGTAAAATGGTTCAACGCCACCAAAGGCTATGGCTTCATCGCGCCCGATGACGGCGGCAAGGACGTCTTCGTCCATATCTCGGCGGTCGAGCGCGCCGGCCTGACCGGCCTGAACGACAACCAGAAGATCGCCTACGAACTGCAATCGGGCCGCGACGGCCGCAGCTCGGCCTCGGATCTGAAGCTGCTCTGATTCGGCAGCGCCCGGAATTTCGGAAACGGCCGGCCCGCATGGCGCCGGCCGTTTCCTTTTGCCCCCTTCCGGCTTCTTCCGTGTCGAAATATCCTGGGGGAGCGCCTCGCCTGCCCCATCGAGGGGCAGGCGAGGCGCGGGGGCAAAGCCCCCTTCCCATGCGCACCGACAGCCTCTATCCCCAAGCCCGGAACAGAAACGGGGCGATGGGATGAACCTGGCCGAACATGTGCTCAGCGCGGGGCTTGCGACGCCGGACAGGCTGGCCATGTCGGTGCTGGGGCTGGGCCGCGCCGACCGCTGGTCGCATGCCCGCCTGCGCCAGGCGGTGCTGGGCACCGCCACCGGCCTGCTGCAATCCGGCCTCGCCCCCGGCGACCGGCTGCTGATGCGGCTGGGAAACAACCCCGGCTTTCCCGTGGCCTATCTCGGCGCCATCGCCGCCGGCATCGTCCCGGTCCCGACCTCTCCCATGCTGACCACGCCCGAGATCACCCGCATCGCCGCCGCGATCCGGCCGGCCATGGTGATCGCCGACCCGGACATCGCCCTGCCCGATCAGCCGGCGCCGGTGCTGCCTGCCGCCCGCCTCGGCGAATTCGCCCTGCTGCCGCCGGCCGGGTTCGCACAACACGATCCGGACGACCTGGCCTATATCGTCTTCACCTCGGGCACGTCAGGCCAGCCGCGCGCCGTCTGCCACGCGCATCGCGCCATCCTCGCCCGCCGGATGATGTTCGACGGCTGGTACGGGCTGACGCCGCAGGACCGGCTGCTGCATGCCGGCGCCTTCAACTGGACCTTCACCCTGGGCACCGGCCTCATGGACCCCTGGACGCTGGGCGCCACCGCGCTGATCCCCGCCCCCGGCATCGCGCCCGAACAGATCCCGCTGATCGCCGGCCGCCATGGCGCCACCATCCTGGCCGCGGCACCCGGCGTCTTCCGCCGCATGCTGCGCGCCGACTGGCGGCCCTGGCCGGGCCTGCGCCATGGCCTGACCGCCGGCGAAAGGCTCGATCCCGGCCTGCGCCGCGCCTGGCAGGCGCGCACCGGCACCGACCTGCACGAGGCCATGGGCATGTCGGAATGCTCGACCTTCCTGTCCGGCAGCCCCGCGCGCCCCGCGCCCGAAGGCACGGCCGGCTTTCCCCAGCCCGGCCGCCCCATCGCCATCCTCGACGACAGCGGCGCCCCGATCCAGGGCCCCGGCATCCTGGCCGTCCACCGCGCGGACCCCGGCCTGTTCCTGGGCTATCTCGACCAGCCCGAGGAAACCGCCGCCCGCTTCCGCGGCGACTGGTTCCTGACCGGCGACCTGGCCGAGACCACGCCCGAGGGCGCGATCCGCCTGCTGGGGCGCGACGACGACATGATGAATGCCGGCGGCTTCCGCGTCTCGCCGGGCGAGGTCGAGGACGCGCTGGCGCAGATCCCCGAAATCGGCGAGATCGCCGCGACCGAATTGCCGGTCGGGCCGGGGTCGAGCATCATCGCCGCCTTCTGGACCGGCAGCGCCGACGAGGCGCGGCTGCGCGCAGCCGCCGAACGCGGGCTTGCGCGCTACAAGCAGCCGCGCGAATACATCCACCTGCCCGCCCTGCCCCGCACGCCCACGGGCAAGATCAACCGCCGCGCCCTGCGCGATGTCCATTCGCGTGCAAAGCACGACCCCCATCCGCCCACACAGCACGACAGCCCGTCGCGCGCACAGCACGACACCTCTTCCCGCGCACAGCACGACACCCATCGCAAGGACCGGACATGAGCCAGCAGATCCGCCTCGACATCTTCGCCGATCCCGTCTGCCCCTGGTGCCTGATCGGCAAGGCCGAGCTGGACCGGGCGCTGGAAAGCCGCCCCGACCATCCCTTTGCCATCACCTGGCAGCCCTTCCGCCTGGACCCGCAGATGCCGCGGGCGGGGATGGACTATGTCGCCTACATGAAGATGAAGTTCACCGACGAGAAAGGCATCATCGCCGCCATGAAGCCGGTGATGGAGGCCAGCGAGCGGCTGGGCCTGTGGATCAACCCCTCGCTGATCGAACGGATGCCGAACACGCTCGACGCGCATCGCCTGCTGCATTGGGCGGGACTCGAGGGCGCGCAGACCCCGGTCATGGCGGCGCTGATGCGGGCGCATTGGCGCGAGGGCCGCAACATCTCGAACCCCGACGTGCTGGTCGAGATCGGCGAGGGCGCGGGCATGGACGGGGCGGTGATCCGCCGGCTGCTGGCCTCGGACGCGGACCGCGACACGGTGCAGGCGCGCGAGATGCACGCAAGGCAGCGCGGCGTGAACTCGGTCCCGACCTTCGTCGTCGCCGATGCCCATGTGGTGACGGGGGCCCAGCCCGCCGCGCTGTGGCTGCAGGTGATCGACGAACTGGCGGGCAAGCAGCACCAATAGGTTGCGCAAGCCCCAGGCAGCTGCCGCAATATCTGGAAATTGGTGCCGGTTTCGCCTATATTCCTGAGTCCTCACCTTTCCGACTTTAACCGGACGCGCGCGGCTGTATAAGACCCGCTCGCCCCGTTTCCGACCCCAAGCCAAGGACACCCGCCATGAGCCGATTCTCAGCCCCTATCGCCGAACAGATCTGGGACATGAAATACCGGCTCAAGGACGGCGGCGGCCAGTCCATCGACCTGTCGGTCGAGGACAGCTGGCGCCGCGTCGCCCGCGACCTCGCCCGCGTCGAGAAGGATCCGGCGCTGTGGGAGGACCGCTTCTATGCCGCGCTCGAGGATTTCAAGTTCCTGCCCGCCGGCCGCATCCTGGCCGGCGCCGGCACCGGGCGCGAGGTGACGCTGTTCAACTGCTTCGTCATGGGCACCATCCCCGACAGCATGGCCGGCATCTTCGACATGCTGAAAGAGGCCGCGCTGACCATGCAGCAGGGCGGCGGCATCGGCTATGACTTCAGCACCATCCGCCCGCGCGGGGCCGAGGTGAAGGGCGTGGCCGCCGACGCCTCGGGCCCGCTGTCGTTCATGGATGTCTGGGACGCCATGTGCCGCACCATCATGTCCGCAGGCTCGCGCCGCGGCGCGATGATGGCGACCATGCGCTGCGACCATCCCGACATCGAGGCCTTCATCGAGGCCAAGCAGGACAGCGCCCGGCTGCGCATGTTCAACCTGTCGGTGCTGGTGACGGATGCCTTCATGCAGGCGGTCAAGGCCGACGGCCCCTGGGATCTGCAATTCGACGGCAAGATCTATCACACCGTGCGGGCGCGCGACCTGTGGAACCGGATCATGCGCGCGACCTATGACTATGCCGAGCCGGGCGTGATCTTCATCGACCGCATCAACCAGCAAAACAACCTGGCCTATGCCGAGACGATCGCCGCGACCAATCCCTGCGGCGAACAGCCCCTGCCGCCCTATGGCGCCTGCCTTCTGGGCTCGGTCAACCTGGCCCGGCTGGTCGAGGCGCCCTTCACGCCCCAGGCCCGGCTGAACCCCGAGGCGCTGGACGAGCTGGTCCGCACCGCGGTGCGGATGATGGACAACGTGGTCGACGCCTCGAAATTCCCCCTGCCGCAGCAGGCGGCCGAGGCGCAGGCCAAGCGCCGCATCGGGCTGGGCGTCACCGGGCTGGCCGATGCCCTGCTGATGCTGGGCCTGCGCTATGGCGCTGCCGACGCGGTCGAGCAGACCCGCGTCTGGATGAAGGCCATCGCGCGCTCGGCCTATCTGGCCTCGGTCGACCTGGCCAAGGAAAAGGGTGCCTTCCCGCTGTTCGACGCGCAGAAATACCTGGCCTCGGGCTTCATGCAGCGCATGGATGCGGATCTGCGCGAGGCGGTGGCGCAGCACGGCATCCGCAATGCTCTGCTGACCTCGATCGCGCCGACCGGGACGATCAGCCTTTACGCCGGCAATGTCAGCTCGGGGATCGAGCCGGTCTTTGCCTATGCCTATACCCGCAAGGTGCTGCAAAAGGACGGCTCGCGCACCGAGGAAGAGGTCGTGGACTATGCCGTGCAGATGTGGCGCGACCTGAAGGGCGACGCCCCCCTGCCCGAGTATTTCGTCAACGCCCAGACCCTGGCGCCGCTGGACCATGTCGCCATGCAGGCGGCGGCGCAGGAATGGGTGGACAGCTCGATCTCCAAGACCATCAACTGCCCCGAGGACATCTCCTTCGAGGATTTCAAGGACGTCTACCTGGCCGCCTGGGACAAGGGCTGCAAGGGCTGCACCACCTATCGCCCGAACGAGGTCACCGGCTCGGTCCTGTCGGTCAGCGAAAAGGCCGAGGAGGCGCCGCAGGCCGACAAGGGCGCCGACGTGGTCTACCTGACCGAGCCGCTGGACCGCCCGGCGGCGCTGGAGGGCGCGACCTACAAGCTGAAGTTCCCCGGCAGCGAGCATGCGATCTACATCACCATCAACGACATCGTGCAGGCCGGCCACCGCCGGCCGTTCGAGGTGTTCATCAACTCGAAGAACATGGAGCATTTCGCCTGGACGGTGGCGCTGACGCGGATGATCTCGGCCGTGTTCCGGCGCGGCGGCGACGTGAGTTTCGTGGTCGAGGAGCTGAAGGCGGTGTTCGACCCGCGCGGCGGCGCCTGGATCGAGGGGCGCTACGTGCCCTCGATCCTCGCCGCCATCGGCGGGGTGATCGAGCGCCACATGGTCGCCACCGGCTTCCTGGCCGGCGAGGGCATGGGGCTGAAATCCGATCCCAAGGCCGAGGTCATGGCCGTGGGCGAGCGCCCGCGCGGTCCCGCCTGCCCGGCCTGCGGCCAATACGGCATGCGGATGATCGAGGGCTGCATGACCTGCCCGTCCTGCGGCCATTCGAAATGCGGCTGACCGGCGGCTGATAGGTGTGCGGCCAAGCATAAAATGAGCCTTACCCGGACTCTTTGAGCCTTTTTGCAAGCATAAAGTGAGCCCTGGATTTTCCAGTGCTTATTTTTATTATATTTATCAATACCCTGATGGATTTTGTTCTTTCAGGCTTAGCGACCACTCCAGGTCGGCTTGATGAGGGCGTGGACCTGTTGACGAACCGGGTATGAGCCCGCATCGTCCAGACACCCGCTCCGGGATCAGCAGCCGGTCACACCGCCCTACCGCCCCCGAAGCCTCACGTATTGTCACCATTACCACCGGAAAAGCGCCCGCTTTTCCGACCAGCCCAGTCTTGCCTCTGAAAGGAGGTCCGCTCATGTCCCCGATCCGCGCCATTCCTGGCCCTCCTGACCAATCAGATCACCCTTCATCTTTCGATCCGTGATCTATGCAGGCGGCCGTAGGCAACCGGAGGGCTTCAGCGCCCCGCCTGATCCTCTCTGCCGTCTGACAATCATCATCGCCACCATTTCCTACGACCGGTCTTTCCGGCCACCGGTCCCGCTTTGCCAAAAGGAATCCCCCCATGTCCCGTATCCCATTCGCCGAAGCCAGGTTTTTCAACCTCAATGACACCCGCAGCGCCCTGGAAACCCGGTTCGAGACCTATCTGCGACGATTGCGCGGCCGGCGATCAGGCCTGCCGCCGGAAGATCTCGGAAACGAATGCGATGCGCTCCCTGACCCGTTCTGGAAGGTTAATCTCTCGGGTCCGGAACAGGACCGGATCCGTCGCCGGGCCCGCCGAATCTTTGAACGTCGCAAGGCCGCAAGTGGCCTCGAGCATCTGAAGAAAGATGATCGTGAGCGGCTGGAGGTGCTGAAAGATGGCGCGCGGCTGATCAGTATCCCCAGTGAACATCGTGCCGATGAGATTGCCGCCGCCATTCACGAAGCTATGCCTTGGATGGCGCCGGCCACCGAGGTCATCTGGCACGGGATGCGCCGATCCATGCGCGAGGGCTTGCCGGGGCTCAAGGTGGAGTCGCTTAATCTCACCGGCCCGTCGGGCATCGGCAAAAGCTATTTGGGCCGGATTCTTGGGAAGCTGCTGGCCGCGCCCACCACCGTGATCGAGGCGACCGGCGAGAACGCCAGTTTTGGCGTGGTCGGTTCTCAGCGTGGTTGGGGCGGTTCCCACCCGGGCCGCCTGATCGAAACCGTGCTGCAAAGCGGCGTTGCCAATCCGATCATGGTGATCGACGAAATCGAAAAGGCCGGTTCCCCGGAGTCGATGAAGGGTCAGACCTTCGGCCTGGCTGAAGCATTGTTGCCCTTGCTGGAACCGATGACCGCGAAGCGCTGGAGCTGCCCCTATTACCAGGTCAAATTTGACATGTCTTGGGTCATCTGGATCCTGACCTCCAACGACTACCGGCGGCTGCCGGAACCGCTGCTCAACCGCTGCCCGCCGATCCGGCTGCGCCATCTGACCGTGGCGGAACTGTCCGGCTTTGTGCGCCGCGAGGGCAAGAAGCGGGCCCTGTCCGAGACATCGATCGAGACGATCTGCGAGGTTCTCGCTCACCCGTCCCTGCAGCAGCATCGTCCCAGCCTTCGGGTTGCGTCCCGCATGTTGCAAAACGCCGCTGATCTCGAACAGAGGCCGCCGCTCCACTGAGCGTGGCACCTACGCCCTTTCCTTATTTCCCTGAATCCAACGCGCCTGCGGCATCGCCGCAGACGCCCCCTCCCTTCATGCCATCGAAACGGAGACATCATCATGAAACTCTCGCCCAGCGACCGTGAATGGTTCGACAAGGTGCTGCGCGCCATCGCCGCCGTCGAGGCCGGGCCTACCGAAAAAGATCTCGCGGATGCGCCGATCCTGTCCGACTGGAAGGCGGCGATTTCGCCCGGCGGGCATGTG
>NZ_VCBQ01000127.1:0-11825 GCF_006386455.1 Paracoccus sp. FO-3
ACGGCTATGTCAAGGTGCGCGGCGTGCGCATCTCGCTGGCCGACGTCGAGGCGGAGCTGGCCGCCCATCCCGCCGTCGCGCAGGCCCTGGTCGTAGACATTCCCGACGCGCGGGGCGAGACGGTGCTGGCCGCGCTGGTCGCCGGCCGCGACCTGCCCGAACCGGCCGCGCTGCGCGCCTTCCTGCGCGAGCGGCTGCCGCAATCGCACCTTCCCGACCGCATCCTTGCAATCCCGGCGCTGCCGCTGTCGGCCAACGGCAAGCCCGACCGCCGCCGCGCGCGCCAGATCGCGGGCCAGCCCGGCCCCGGGCCCGTCCTGGCGCCGAAGGTGCCGGCCGACGAACCCGCGGACGCGCTGACGGGCCTGATCCTCGCCGCCTTCCGCGAGGCGCTCGGCGCGCCCGGAATGGGGCCCGAGGACGATTTCTTCGACCATGGCGGGCATTCGCTGGTCGCGACCCGGATCATCGGCAGGCTGCAGGCCGAGCATGGCATCGCCCTGCGCTTCACCGACATCTTCCGCCATCCGACCGCCCTCGCGCTGGCCGGGATCGCCACCCGCAGCGCGCCGGCCGCACCGATGCCCGCAGCCGGGGACGACGCGGCCGGGCCCCAGGCGGCGCCCCTGTCGCTGGCGCAGCAATCGCTGTGGAAGGCCTATGCCGCCTTCGGCTATGGCGGCATCTTCAATCTGCCCTTTGCCCTGCGTTTCCCGACCCCGGTGGACGAAGCGGTCTTCGGGCTGGCCTTCGGCGACCTGATCCGCCGCCATCCCGTGCTGCGCAGCCATTTCCGCGAGGAAAACGGCCAGCCGCTGCAAGAAGTGGTCCCGGTCGAGCGGCTGGGCAATTATCGCTGGTTCTGGACCAGCGCCGAGGCGGGCGAGGCAAACCGCCGGACCGAGGCCGGCCATGTCTTCGACCTTGCCCGCGAATTGCCGCTGCGGCTGCGCTTCTTCCGCGAGGGGGACGAGCAGGTGCTGTCCATGCTGTTCCACCATATCGTGCTGGACGAATGGTCGCTGAACCTGCTGATGGACCAGCTTGGCCACGCCTATCGCCAGCGCGCGGCGGGGCTGGCGCCGGATTGGCCCGACCAGCCGCCGGGCTTCCACCGCTTCGCCGCCGCGCAAAGGGCGGCGGATACGGACCGCGCGCATCTGGACTACTGGCTGGATCACCTGCGCGGCGCACCGCGTGCCCGCCCGATCCTCGGCGCTGCGCCGGGCGGGCAGGACCCGCAGGGCGGCTGGACCCGGATCGACCTGCGGGCCGAGGTCGCACGCGGGCTTTACGCCACGGCGCGGCGCAACGCGGCCTCGCTTTTCGCGACGGCCTATGCGGCGATCGGCGCGGCGCTGGGGCGGCTGGGCGGCATCGGCGACCTGGTGATCGGCACCTCGGCCTCGGGGCGCAACGATCCGGCCTGGTTCGACACGGTGGGCTATTTCACCACCATGACCGCGCATCGGCTGGCGCTGGGGGCTCAGGACACGCCCGCCGCCCTGATCGCGCAGGTGCGCGACCGCATCGCCCGGTCGCTGCCGCATTCCGAGGTCCCGCTGGACCTGGTGGGTGAGGCGCTGACCGGCAATCCCGTCACCCGGCTGGACGAGATGTTCGAGGTCTTCATCCAGCTCCACGCCCGGAACCGGATGAACGGCGCCATCGCGCTGATGGACGGCAGCCGCGTCGAATACCGGCAGATCGACCCCGACAAGGCGGAATCGCTGCTGGGCCTGCAATTCGAGATCGTCGAGGACGTGGCGGACGAGACCGCCGGCCTGCGCATCATGCTAAGCCATCGCGCCGACCGCTACGGCCCCGCCGAAATCCGCCGGATCACCCAAGCGGTCGAGGCGATGCTGGCCCGCTTTGCACAGCCGCAGGACGATCAGCCGCTGGACGCCGGCGAGGCAAGCCCCAGATGCGCGGCCAGCGTCTCTCCGGCATAGGCGTGGCGAAAGCGCCGCGCCTCGGCCAGCGCCGGGATCAGTTCGGACAGCAGCAGGTCCAGCGATTCCCCGCTGCCGCCCGGCAGGGCGATGAAGCCGTCCATGGCCCCGGCATCCGACCAGGCGGCGATCTCGGCCAAGGCCTCGGCCGGGGTGCCGACGAAGGTCCAGTGCCCGGAATTGGCGACCTCGGGGCGCAGCAGCAGGTCGCGCAGGGGCGGGCTTTCCTGCCGGATCAGCCGCTGCAGCAGCCCCGAATGGGTGCGGCTGCGCAGCGCCGCGTCCCCGGCCGGCAGGTCCGCGGGGGTCAGGGGGCGGTCCTCGGGCCAGTCGCCCAGGTCGCGGCCGACCAGCGCCCCCAGCTTGGCCCGCAGCGCGGCAGGATCGCGGCGGGCCTGCGCCTCGCGGAACATCTCCTGCGCCTCGCTCCGGCTGGGCGCCAGATAGGCGTGAAAGCCCGGCAGCAGCCGCGGCGCGTCGTCGCGGCCGGCGGCGCGGGCCCGGCGCTGCAGGTCCGACCGCAGCTCTTGCCCCGCGGCAGGGTCGGGGACCGAGGCGAAGATCGCATCGGCGACCGAGGCGGCGAAGCCGCGGCCCTCGGCCGAGGCGCCGGCCTGGAACAGCGCGACGCGCGCGGGATGGCGCGGCACGTTCAGCGGCCCCTCGACCTGATAGAAGGCGCAGCAATGGTCGATGGCCGCCAGCCCTTCGGCACCGTGGCTGTCCCAAAGGCGGCGCACGACATCGGTGAACTCGGCCGCGCGGGCGTAACGCTCGGCCGCCGAGGGCATGGCGGCAAGGCCGAAATTCCGCTCTCCATCCAGCGCGGTGACGATGTTCCAGCCCGCCCGGCCGTTGCTGAGCCAGTTCAGCGTCTGCAATTGCCGCGCGGCGACATAGGGCGGATTGAAACTGGTCGAGACCGTCGTGACCAGCCCGATCCGCCGCGTCGCCCCGGCCACGGCGGTCAGCACCAGCGTCGGATCCAGCGCCGCCCGCGCGATGCGCGGCCCCGCCCCCTTCGGGTCGATGTAAAGGCTGTCTGGCTTGAAGACGAAATCCAGATGCGCGGCCTCGGCCCGGACCGCCAGCGCGCAATCCAGCGCCAGCGCCTGGTCCGGGGCCGGCGGCGGCCCCCAGGTCCGGGCAAGGGCCAGACCGATATGCAGCATCCGCGCCATCGCATGCTCCTCGTGAAAATTGCGTCTGGATAATTCCGAGTGTTTTACTTTACGAACCGGAGGACGCGATTGCCAGCCGGAGTGAAAACGTGATCCGCATCCAGGGCCTGACGGTCGGCTATGGCCGAAAGCCGGTCATTCGCGGGCTGGACGCCTGTTTTGCGCCAGGGCGCTTCACCGCGCTGGTCGGGCCGAACGGCTGCGGCAAATCGACGCTGCTGAAGGCGGTGATGGGCTTTCTGCGTCCCCAGGCCGGCCGCGTCACGCTGGACGGCGTGCCCATGGCGCGCATCCCGCGCCGGGCGCTGGCACGGCGCATCGCCTGGCTGCCGCAAGAGAACCATTGCCCCGACTACCTGACCCTGGGCGAGCTGGTCGAGATGGGCGGCCATGCCCGGCAGGGGCTTTTCGCCGGGCCGGACGACCGCGACCGGCTGCTGTTTCGCGAGGCGCTGCGCATCGTCGGGCTGCAGGATCAGGCGCATCTGCCGGTCAACGCCCTGTCCGGCGGCCAGCGGCAGCGCGCCTTCATCGCCATGGTGCTGGCGCAGGACACGCCCGTCGTGCTGATGGATGAGCCGGTGAACCACCTGGACGTCACCTATCAATATGCCCTGCTGGGGCTGGTGCGCGACCTGACGCGGCGCCATGGCCGCACGGTGGTCTCGGTCCTGCACGACCTGAACCTGGCGCTGAGCTTCGCCGACGAGGTGGTGATGATGTCGGGGGGAGAGGCCCGCGCCTCGGGGCCGGTGGCCGAGGTCCTGAACGCCGCGAACCTGCGCGAGGTCTTCGACCTAGACGCGCAGGTCATCCGCCACGAGGGGCGGCGGATCTGCCTGCCCGCCCTGCCGGAGCCCAGCGCATGAGGCGCGGCTTTTCGGTCCTTGCGGTGCTGGCGCTGGCGCTTTGCCTGCTGCTGGCGCTGTCGGCGGGCGAAAGCTGGATCCCGCCCTCGGGGATCTGGGCCGCGCTGGCCCGCTTTGACGAGACGCGGCAGGCGGATGTCATCGTGATCTACCAGCGCCTGCCGCGCGCGCAGATCGCCATGCTGGCCGGGGCGGCGCTGTCCATGTCGGGGGCGGTCCTGCAGGGCGTGCTGCGCAATCCCCTGGCCTCGCCCTCGCTGGTCGGGATCAATGCCGGGGCGGCGCTGGCGGTGGTGGCCGGCGCCTTCCTGCTGGGGCTGGAGCCGCGGGCGCAGGGATCGGCCGCGCTGGCGGGCGGCGGCCTGGGCTTCCTGGCCAGCCTCGGCGTCGCGCGGCTGGCCGGCCATGCGCATGATCCGCGCGGGCTGGCGCTGATCCTGTCCGGCGCGATCGTCTCGATGTTCCTGGGCGGGCTGACGCAGGCGCTGCTGCTGTCCGATCCGGCGCTGCGGCAGGATTACCTGGGCTGGCTGGGCGGCAATGTCAGCCATGTCCATGCCGAAAGGCTGGCGGATTTCTGGGGGCTGGCGGCGCTTGGCATGGCGGCGATGCTGCTGCTGGCCCGCCGGCTGTCGCTGCTGGCGCTGGGGGCCGAGAAGGCCGCCTCGCTGGGCATCGACGTGGCGCGCACGCAACTTCTGGCGCTGGGGGCGGCGGTGCTGGCCTCGGCCTCGGCGGTGGCGATCTGCGGACCGCTGGGGTTTCTGGGACTGGTGGTGCCGCATCTGGTGCGGCCGCTGACCGGCCCGCGCTTCGGGGCCTGCTGCCGGGCTGCGCCCTGGCCGGGGCCTGCCTGTGCCTGCTGGCCGACCTGATCGCGCGCATGGCGCTTGCCCCCTTGGCGCTGCATACCGGCGTCGTGCTGGAGCTTCTGGGCGGCATCGCCTTCATGCTGATGGTGCGCCGCTTCTACCTGCGCGGAGCCGAGGCATGAGCAGCCGCGCCCTGGACGGCCGCCGCGTGCTGCGCCTGCCGGGCGGGATGCAGATCGGACTGGCGAATCTGGCCGCCGCGCTGGCCCTGACGCTGGCGAGCCTGGGGCTGGGGGCGGTTTCGCTGTCCTGGGGCGAGACGCGGCTGGACCTGCTGGCGCCGCTGGATGCGGATCAGGCCTTCGCGCTTTACCAGGTGCGGCTGCCGCGCCTGCTTCTGGGCTTCATGGCGGGCTGGTCGGTGGCGCTGGCCGGCGCCATGCTGCAATCGCTGGCCCGCAATCCGCTGGCCGATCCGGGCCTGCTGGGCCTGTCGCAGGGCGCGATGGTGGCGATCATGGTCCTGACCGTGCTGGCCCCCGGCCTGCCGCCGGCCTGGCTGCCGGGCGCGGCGCTGCTGGGCGGCCTTGCGGTCGCGGCGCTGCTGCTGGCGCTGGTCCGCGGCCATGCCGGCGGGCTGGCCGTGCTGCTGATGGGCATTGCGCTGGAATCGACGCTTTCGGCGGTGACGGCGGTGCTGGTACTCTATACCCCGCCCGAGACCTCGCATGCGCTGGCCGGCTGGATGGCCGGGTCGCTGGCCCTGGCCGACTGGCCGCGGGTGACGATGCTGGCGCCATGGTTCGCCGCCAGCCCGATCGCCATCCTGCTGCTTGGCCGGGCGCTGCGGCTGGTCGACCTCGGCACGCCCATGGCGATGGCGCTGGGGCTGGATGCGGCATGGGCGCGGGTGGCGGTCCTGATCGTCGCGGTGCTGCTGAGCTCGGCCGCCTTGACGGCGGTGGGGCCGCTGATGTTCCTCGGGGTCATGGCGCCGCAGCTGGCGGCGGCGCTGTCGCCCGCCTCGGGCCGGGCGCGTCTGGTGCTGGCGGCGCTGACCGGCGGGCTGCTGGTCACGGCGGCCGACATGCTGGCGCGCAACGCCGGCACCGATATCGGCCTGCCGGTCGGGCTGGTCCTGGTGACGCTGGGCGCGCCGCTTTTCGTGCTGGCGATGCGGATGCGGCTGTTCCTGCGGATGAGTTCAAGCTGAAAAGGAGGACGAGATGCGCCGATTGCTGATGACCGCCCTTGTGGCGCTGGCCGCCATCGGGACGGGACAGGCCGCCGAGGTGACCGACGATACGGGGCGGCAGGTGCGGATCCCCGACGACCCGCAGCGCGTCGTGGCGCTGCACGAGCCGGTGCTGGCGGTGCCGCTGATCGAGCTGGGCGTGCCGGTCGTCGGAATCTACGGCCGGGGCGACGACGGCTCCAGCCTGACCGCGGTGGATTTCCTGCACGAGATGCTGGGAGGTTCCAAGGATGCCGACCCGATCCCCGGGATCGGCCCGGTGGGCAGCATCAACCTGGAAAAGCTGCGCGCGCTGCGGCCCGACCTGATCATCGGCACCGATTACGATGCCGGCAAGGCCAAGGCCCTGTCCCAGGCGGCGCCGGTCTATCTGCAGAACAGCAGCGCCGCAACCGCCCACGGCTTCAGCGTGCAGGAGGAGCTGGCGCGCGTCCTGCATCGCGAGGACCGCTTTCGCGAACTCAGGACCGCCTATCAGGCCCGGCTTGACGGATTGCGCGGCCGGTTTCCCGACCGCCTGCCCAAGGCGCCGGGGGAAAGGACCTATCTCATCGTCATGCTGACCGACCAGGCCAATGTCGTGGCCGGCATGTCCGGCGCGGTGCAGGCCCTCGAGGACCTGGGCTATCGCCGGGCCGAGATCGCCGGCGAGGGCTCGACCCGGCAGTCGCGCTCGATGCTGATCCTGCCCATCGGGGCCGAAAGCCTGGCCGGCCTGAACCCGGACCTGCTGCTGGTGATGACCAGCTTCGCCACCCCGGCGCGGGACGAGGCGGCCGCGCGCGCGGCGCTGGACCGGCTTTCGCCCGGCTGGGACCGTTTCATGGCCCCGGCGCGCGAGGGGCGGGTGGTGTTCCTGGATTCCGCCAGGGTCACCAGCCCTTCAGTCGCCAGCGCCATGCACACGCTCGACGCGGTCGAGGGCTGGCTGGCCGGGGGGCCGCGCTGACGGCGAGGGCGCCGGGGCCGACGACCGGCGGTCTGCGGCCGGCCGCTCTGCACGGCAGGCCCGCCAATGCGCCACCTGCTGGCGGATGAACCATTCCGCCACCTGCCCGAACAGGGGGCCGATGAAATCGGGGGCGAGGCCCGCCTCGGCGGCCCAGGCCGCGCGTTCGTCCAGCATCTGCCGCACCCGCTCCGGCGCGGGGATCGAGGCGATGTCGGGCTTGAAGTCCGCCGCGGCCAGCACATAGCGCAGCCGCAGCCCCAGCAGCCCGACGATGCGGGCGTCGATCATGTCGATGCCGCGCCGGACGTCGCCCAGCCCCGCCACCGCTTCCGGCGGGACCAGGTCCGGCGCCAGATCCTCGGGCGCCACGACGGCCGGGCTCATGCACTCTCCTCCTGCCGGGCGGCGACGGGATCGGGGAAATGCGCCTCGCGCAGTTGCTCGCGCAGCTGGCGCTTGTTGACCTTGCCGACGCCGGTTTGCGGAAAGCGATCCAGCACGATCACCTCGTCGGGGATCTTGAAGGCGGCAAGCCCGGCCTCGGCCAGATGGCGGCGCAACGCCCCCGGCCGGGGCGTGGTGCCCGGCGCGGCCAGCACGAAGGCGCAAAGCCTTTCGCCCATCAGCGCATCGGGCCGCCCCACCACCGCCGCATCCAGCACCGAGGCATGGGCGACCAGCAGATCCTCGACCTCGTCCACGCCGATCTTTTCGCCGCCCCGGTTCACCTGGTCCTTGGCCCGCCCCTCGACGGTGATCGCGCCGTCGGCGTCGCGCCGCGCGATGTCGCCCGAGCGATAGAAGCCGTCGGCGGTGAAGGCCTGGGCATTGTGCCCGGCCATGTCGTAATAGCCGCGGATCGTGTAGGGGCCGCGGACCTGCAGCTCGCCCGGCTCGCCGATGGCGGCCTCGCGCCCATCCGGGCGGATGATGCGCAGCTCGTCCCAGGGCGACATGGGCCGGCCCTGGGTGTTCACGATACGCTCCTCGCTGTCGGTCAGCGCGGTGAAGCAGACCAGCCCCTCGGCCATGCCGAAGACCTGCTGCAGCTGGCAACCCAGTTCCGGCCGGATGCGCCGGGCGCTGGACGGGTTCAGCTTGGCGCCGCCGACCTGCAGCAGTTGCAGCGACGACAGGTCCGCCCCCAGCCCGGCCTGCGCATCCAGCCACAGCAGCGCCAGCGGCGGCACCAGCGCGGTCATCGTGACGCGATGGCGGGCGATCAGGTCGAAGCAGATCCCGGCCTCGGGCTCGGGTGCGACGACCACCGTGCCCCCGGCCCACAGCGTGCCCAGGAAACCCGGGCAGGCCATCGGGAAGTTGTGCATCATCGGCAGCACGCACAGATAGCGCGTATCGCCGTCCAGCCCGCTGGCCGCCACCGCCATGCGGATGTTGTAGAGATATTCCATGTGCCGGCGCGGGATCAGCTTGGGCACGCCGGTCGTCCCGCCCGAGATCTGGAAACAGGCCACGTCCTCGGCATTGGGACCGGCCGGCAGCGGGAGATCGGGACGGAACAGGCTGTCGAAGGGCGTCGCGTCCCGGCCGTCGCCCAGCACCACCACATGCCGGACCGAGGGAACCTTGTCCTGCACCCGCCGGGCCAGCGCCACCATGTCATACCCCCCGGGCTCCTGCGCCGTCAGGATCGCGCGGGCGCCGGTGAAATCGGCAAACTGGCCAAGCTCAAGGTCGCGATGGCCGGGCAAGGCCAGCACCGGCACGACGCCCAGCCGGCAAAGCGCGAAGAACAGCGTGACGAACTCCCCGCAATTGGGGAATTGCACCACCACCCGGTCGCCGCGAACCAGTCCCAGCGCCGAAAGCCCGCCCGCCAATGCCAGCGCATCGCGGTGCAACCGATCGTAACCGATCTGCCGCGCACCGTCGATCAGGGCGATCCGCCGACCCAGCCGCCCGGCTTGCCGCGCCAGCAGGTCGAAGAATGTCTCGTATCGCCAGATCCCGGCCTCGCGGTAACGGTCAGCGACGTCCCGGGGCCAGAACGGGCAGCGGGCCTGCCAGTCCAGAGCGTGATCTGCCACAGCAATCTCCTTTCGCAATCCGCTGGCGAAGGGTGGGCAAATCTTCCTTGATAGGGAGGACCATGTCCGCTCCGCCGAAATCCCGACCGTGACGACTGGCGGAGGGCTGAACGCACGGTATCTTATCTTTTTTATCGGATTACTGTCGCACAACCACAGATGGGTGTAAAGTGATCCTGCGGCGCAGGTTGTGGCGCAGGGGTCACGCCCTGGATTCCCAGGCGCCGCCACCCCTTGCCCCAAGCCTTGTCAATCGGTTAACCCGGCGCTGTCGCTCGGCGGTTTCCCGCCGGCGGAACGGAATCGCAAATCGCAGCCAGCATTCGCCAGCCCGCAGTAGATCTGGATAGGGTTTGGAGATGAATGGACATAAAATCCCGGTGCTGCTTGGCACGGTCGCCATGCTGGCATTGGCCACGGCCCCCGCGCTGGCTCAGGACAATCAGGGCATGGCCGAGACGCTGCGGCTGGACGAAATCGTCCTGACCGGCGAAAAGCAGGCGCGCAGCATCAAGGATACCGCCTCTTCGGTGGCCGTCCTGACCACGCGCGACCTTGAGGAGAGCGGCGGGCAGGACAGCATCGCCGATGCGCCGACGGGCATCGCCAACGTGACCTATGTCGCCTCGGGCGGCCAAGGCGGCGCCCCCACCATTCGCGGGCAGGACAGCGAGGGTCCGAATTCCGGCGCGGTGGCCTTCTTCGGCGGCACGGCCCCGCGGCTGGCCTTCAATCTGGACGGGCATTATCTGGGCTACAACGAGATCGTCTGGGGCAGCCAGGCGCTTTGGGACGTCGAGTCGATCGAGGTCTTTCGCGGCCCGCAGACCGCGACCCAGGGCGCGAACTCGATCGCCGGGGCGATCATCGTCAAGACCAAGGATCCGACTTTCCAGCCCGAGGGCGCCGCGCAGCTGGAATATGGCAGCCACAGCCGCCGCCGCGCCAGCCTGATGGCCTCGGGGCCCTTGTCCGAGGATCTGGCCGGGCGCATNTCGCCGTCGATGACTGGGCGCGCGACAATTACATCGACTATACCAATCCGGATTTCGCCGTCGGCTCGACCGATCAGGACCATGAATCCCGCACCATCCGCGCCAAGCTGCTGTGGCAGCCGAAGGACCTGCCGGGATTCGAGGGCAAGCTGACCTTCTCGCACAGCCTGACCAACCGGCCGAACTGGGAAGCCGCGACCGAGCCCTATGAAGATCTGGAAAGCGCCACCGCATCGAATCCCAGCTGGCGGCTGCGCACGAACACCACCATCCTGGATGTCAGCTATGAATTCGGCAATGGCTGGACGCTGTTCAACCAGCTGCAATATTCCGACATCTGGATCAAACGCTCGACCGAGCCGGTCGACTCGGGCACAGCGATCCTGGATCAGGACGTGACCTCGAACGAGACGCGCGTAACCTTCGGGACGCCCGAGGACCGGATCAGCGGCGTAGCGGGACTGTTCGTCTCGCGCACCGATTCGGACGAGCTTCTGGATTACCGCGGCACCACCACCTATGACGACCGCAAGGACAGCCTGGGGATATTCGCCGAAACCACCTGGCGCCTTGCCGACCGCTGGAGCCTGACCGGCGGGCTGCGCTATCAGCGCGACGACATCACCCGGCGCGGCGTGTCGAGCTTTACCCCGAACGTGCTGGATTACGACGAAAGCTTCGACGCCTGGCTGCCCAGGATCGCGCTGGCCTATGACCTGGACGCATCGACCCGCATCGGCGCCATGATCAGCAAGGGCTACAACCCGGGCGGGGTGACGCTGAACCTGACCAGCGGGGAATACGTGCCCTTCGACGCGGAGACCTCGTGGAACTACGAGATCTTCGGCCGCACCCGGTTGCTGGACGACCGGCTGGAACTGACCGGCAACCTGTTCTACACCCAGCTCCATGATGCGCAGCGCTATGTCGTGACCAGCCTGCCCGAGAACATCGGCAGTTCGATCACCGTCAATGCCGAGCGCGCCAAGTCCTATGGCCTGGAACTGGGGATGGACTATCTGCTGCGCGACAATCTGCGGGTCAAGGCGGGGCTGGGCCTGTTGCATACCGAGATCAGCCGCTTCACCAGCGCGGCGGCGGATTACCAGGGCCATCGCTTCGGCCGGTCCCCGGACTATACGCTTTCGCTGGCGGCCGATTGGGACATCACCCCGGAATGGCGGCTCAGCGGCCAGCTGCGCCATACCGACGGCTATTATTCCGACGACAACGAGGACCGCGACACCTGGGTCGATTCCTATACCGTGGCCAATGCCCGGCTGACTTGGCAACCGCGCGAGAACCTGCAGGCCTTCGCCTATGTCAACAACCTGTTCGACGACCGCTCGGTGACCTATCTGCGGGCCAGCCGCTCGATCGGCGGCTTCGAGGCCACCGTGGTCGAGCCACGCGAGCTGGGTATCGGCCTGAAGATGACCTTCTGATGCGAACGAATGCCCCGACAAGGATCGGGGCATTCATCTTCTCTAAGAGCCTGCTGATCCATCGGGCCTGGACTGGCCGGTTCCGAATTGTACGACGCTCTACCACAAGCAGAAAATTTGCATGTACAAAACCGTATCGGCCTGCTTCAGGTCCGCTGCACCCGTTGTTGTGAGCGGTCTGACTTCCTCTCTTGGACAAAGTGTCGCAGGTCAATACAAAATCTTGACGGATACGGCGCCTTAATCCCTATATGTAGGCATCACGGTTCTTTCGGGTCGATCCGGCCCGAAAGCGAAGAGGGAAGCCGGTGCG